>CAJGDN010000024.1 GCA_904502245.1 uncultured Alphaproteobacteria bacterium
ATCAATGGGGATTCGTGTTGGGGTAAATGCAAAGTTCTGATATGTATAAATTGAAATTGTTATTTATTGCATTGCTGTGTTCTGTGACTGTGTCGTCTGGGTGGACTGCACAGTTGCAGGGTGTGGCATCTGTTAATGTAACCAGTGATACTGCAGCGGCGGCAAAAAATATGGCTTTTGATGAGGCTAGACAGCAAATAGTATTTGATTTGTTGCGGCAATATGCAGATGTAAACGCTTTGCAGGAATTGATAAAAAATACAAAGTCATCAGATTTGGCAAATTTGATTTCATCATCATCAATCGATGGGGAAAAGTTGTCAGATACAACATATTCTGCGAATATTTCGATGGTGTTAGATATAGATGCTGTACGAAATTGGTTGGCGGAAAATGCTGTGCAAAACTGGCTGCCAGATGAGCGTGTGCGCGATGTTTTTATTGTGTCAGTTAATATGTCGGATGCAATAAATAACTGGGCGGATTTAAATCGCATCGCACGTGCGGAAAATATAGATTTGGGTACAAAATATATGACAGGAAATTCTGCAACATTGGAATTGCCAACATCATCACGTGGTGCGTTTACAATTGCAATTCGTGAATCTGGGTGGCGTTTTGCAAGCCAAGATGGAATTTTGCGTATTTGGAAATAGTAAAAGGGAATGTTATGAAGAAAATATCTTTGTTTATAATGTGCGCTTTAATGCCAGGATTGGCAGCCGCGGATACAGATAATAAAACTGACTTGATACTAAATATTCGTCGAATTGGTTTGGAGTGGTCCAAAACTCAGGTTCGGCATGCCGCAGATTATCAGGATTCACCAGTGTCGGCATTGAAGGCGGATAGTCAGGATTTTATCAAGGGGGTATTTGATACCGCGTTGGAATATAATAAAGAACGTTTTCAATGGGATAACAGTTTGTTTATGGAATATGGCGAAACAAAGTTAAAACCATATAAAGGAATCGAGACGGTCAGTGAAAATGCCGATGATATTTTATTCAGCAGTAATTTGTCATATGATTGCTTTGAATTTTCTGGTATTAAATTTGGTCCAACGATCCGTGGCGCATACGATACAGAATTTAGAACCGCAGATTCAACACCACGTCAGAATATTGTTCGTGGTAATGCTGGTCTTTCTTTGTTTGATAATGCTGTTGTAAAAAGTTTGTATTTAACCGGTGTGTATGAATATGATTTTACATATTCTGAACAAAAAACCAGTAAATTAGCCGCAGAATTGGGTTGGCGTCTGGAATATCAGATACGTGAAGGGGTAAAATTATCGACCAATGGATATTATCGTGAATATTTGTCGTATTCTGAATTTGTGCCAACGGATTTAGAACGTGATTTAAGTGCGGTTTTGCGCCTGGATACAAACTTATGGGGTGATTTGACGATGGGACCATATGTTCAATATCGTCGTGCACGTGCCCGTGGAGTTGACCTGTATGGCAGTAATTTTATTATGGGGATTTCATTCAATTATATAACCTCGTTTGGGTTAATGTAATTATAGATAATAAAAGGTTCTTTTATGGTTGCCTCGAAAAGAGGCAATTTTTATTAAAAAATCCCCAAAAATGGGGATTGATTTATTTGTTTGTTAGTTGTAATTCTATGCGACGATTTTTTTGTAAACTGGCCGCGTCGTTACCCAGTTCAATTGGGTGTAAATCCCCAAAGCCACTGGGGACCAATCGACGTTTTGATACACCTGCATTTGCCAGTTCGTTCGCCACAGCTGTCGCGCGCAACAGCGACAGTTGGGTATTGTTTTTGTACCCGCGTGTGCCACGAATAACCTGTTTTTTGTCAGTGTGACCGTCAACACGGATTATCCAATCAATTTCTGTTGGGATTTTGTTTTCCATGTCTTTGATAACATTTGCAATTAAGTGCAATTGTTTTTTTCCATCTTCGGACAAAGTATATGAACCACTGGGGAATAATATGTCACTGTTGACGATAAAACGGTCGCCATCAGACTGGATTGTTGTGCGATCACCAATTGCCAATTTTACAGCACGATAAAATGCAGATTGGTATTGCGCCATGTCATTTAATTCGGCGACCTTGTCTGCCAGGGCGCGGTTCAGGCGCGTTGACATTTCAACATATTGTATTTCCTGGACGCGGGATTTTTCTTCGGCGGCATCCAATGCAGATTGCAGCTTTGCCAATTGGTCGGCCAGATTTGCACGCTGAATATCCATTTCTTCTTGTAATTTTTTGCGTTCTTGTTCTAGCTCTGCGGTTTTTTCCTTGTCAAAATTTGCCTGATTTAACTGTTGCGTCAGGCTGTTTACCATATTTTGTAATTCATTGCCCTGGGATTGTAATTCTGCAACCTGGGCTTCGTATGCGGTGATTAATTCTTCAACACTTAAATCCATGTCATTTAATTCATTGGTTAATTCTGCGTTGCTTTGTTCCAGATTGATTAATTCATTCCGTGCCAAAATTAACAGACGTTTTGCTTCTTCTTCGTCCATGGTCATCTTTTGAATCTGTTCTGCCTGGGCCGCATTCGCAGTTTTTAATTCTGCAACTGTTTTTGCACTGGTGGCGCGGTTAAATACACTGGTCGTGGTCCATAGAAATACAAATACGATTAATAAAAATATCAATATAATTACCAGATTCGAAAATAAATCTACAAATCCTGGCCAGGCACTGGTTGATGTACGATAACGGATGTTCATCATGTGTGTTTCTCTCTCGTTCTTTTTTATTTATTCTTCAATTGTGTCCGATATCTTTTGGACGGTTTTTGTTAATTCGTGTGTTGCCAGATTTATCTGGGGCAGTATGCGCGCAACAGTGTCTGTTGCAGATATATGTGTGTGCACAGATAAATAGTCTTCTAATTCATGATAGATGGCGTTTTGTGCAGATTGTACCTGCAAGGATAAAAAACCAACAGTCAGACTGCCGCCCAGGCCCAATAACGAACTGGTAAACGCGGTTGCCATGCCGGCCAATGGACGGGCCAGTCCCGCCTGCATAGAATTTAAAACGGTTTCATCAGAAAAGTTTAAGTTCCCAATTAGTTCCGCAAAACCGCCAACAGTCAAAATTAATCCCCAAAATGTTCCCAGTAATCCTAAAAAAATTAGGGTGTTTGTAATATAACGAATCGATTCGCGGGAATCTTCGAACCGTATTAAAATCATTTCCATAAATCCATTCATGGTCGTGGCAGAAATACGTTTTGGTCGCGCATGCATCATCACTGCAATCGGACGCAACAAATACGGTGGCAGTTTTAAGTCGCGTTTGCCATTCGTGTATCCGTTCAGCCATCTGTATTCGGGTAATAATTGGAATATTTGAACAAAGCACAGGCCAATTCCAAATAGCGATGTCCCAATAATTACGCCATTTAACCATATGTTTGCAATTGAAATTTCAATGAATTCAGCCCAGAAATAAAGAATCCCCACAACCAATATTGCGGTAAATAGTGTCATGCGATTAAGTGCACTATGAAAATAGTTCTTCATTATATATTCCCTGCCTTATATAGCCAGGGTAGTAAAATTTCGAAATCTGTGTCAATAGGTTTGTCGCAAAAAAAATTCCCAGGTGGGAATTATTTTGTTCGTTCGCGTACATGTTCATGTTCGTTGGTGCGTTCTTGAATCAATTGCATATTAAATTGTGGCATTTTTTGAAAAGTTGGAACGTGGTTTGTTGTTGGTGTTGAAAATTCAGAAAATTTTTTCTTTAACATTTCTGTGCCCATTTGAATTTTTAATTTCGCATCATTTTCCCAATCGTTAAATTTTTTTGGGGGACAGTTTATTAATTGGTTTGGCATATGGCAGGACACAATTTTTACATGCCATTTTCTGCGATGGATAAATACATAATTGCGTGCATAATTTGTTGCAGAATTTTGGTTTGCAAAAGCAAAAACAATATCGCGTACTTCGTCCAATGCACTGGACCATGATTTTGCCAATGTTTCCCCCTGTAACCAACGTTGCAGAGACAATCCAGAAAACAGTGTGTCAATTGCATTGTCAATCTGTGCGCAGTCAGATTGGGATAATTGATTTTGTAAAAAGGTTTCGGTCGTTTCCCCGTTCAGCAAGGCCAGGGTTTTGGCAAAATCTATGTCCATCTTTATACCCTTTCATATTATGCCGCACGCTGATTAAAGTTTTTAAATGCAAATATGTTTATTTGACGTTTAATTTGTAATTGTGCAGCAGTAAATGTTGCAACTTTGTTTTCTGTTTTTGTTTGTTGCGCAGGTTTCGCAAACTGATTTTCGCGCACAGAAATTTCGGGTGCGATATATGGTTTCCTTGGTTGCGCAGGTTTTGCGATTTCAGCGGTTTGTGCCTGTTTCAATTGTGCAGGTTGTGCCACGCGCTGGGGTTCGGCGATTTTCTGAATCGCTGGGGTTTGTTTTACGATTTCAGCGGTTTGTGCCTGTTTTTGTGCCATTGCATGTTCTGGTGCGGGGTGTGTTGCATCTGTTTTTGGCAATGTTTGCTGGGCCAGGGTATGGGGGGTTGGGCTGGTGGTGTTTTGTGATTTATTTGTGAAGGCAGGGGCCGGCGTTTCCATTGTTGCGGTTGCATTGCGACTGATTTCCAGTGTGTATTCGTTATAGCGTGCCAAAATTAGGTTAATTTTGTCCATTGCTTGACGTATCATCCGCATGCCATGTTCGCGTAATTTTTTTATATGTTCATCTTTTTGATTAATTGTATTTTCACGATTCTTGTGCGTCATTATAACCTGTGACCAATACTTTCTGTGTCCATTACATGCCGCATTTAAATATTTCGCCGCTGGATTCTTTTTATTTTTTGATTCACAAAACGCACCACACTGTGTTATTGCGGTTTGCCATGCGCGCCCCAATGAATGACCATTGGTCCAATTTACCCATGAAAATCCTGAAAATAATTCCAAATACGCTTGAACTAATTCTGCGCGGTCGTGTGGCTTTACACGTTTCAGTGTTTTATCATCAATTTGGATAATAAATTTTTGTTGCGCGGTTGCAATATTTTGTTGGTTTGTCATGGCGAACTCCTTTGTATTTTTTTATCTGAAGTTCTGTGGCATCCCCCACAGCAAATATATATAGGTAGCGCGCGATAACTTTTCAAGGGGCATGTGTCAAGAAAAAAGATTTTTTGACATGTGTCCTAAATTCAGTCACAATGTAATTGTTTATATCACAAAAACATGCTGTTGCCAAGAATGGGCGGTGTGGATATGAACCCGGGTCTTGCCAATAATGGGGGCACGGCATTTCATCGAAAACAAGGAGTTAAATGATGAAAAAAACTTTAAGTGCAGCAGTTGCATTGTCCGTATTGGGCGCACCTGCAATTGCGGCAAATTTGGAAAACCCACTGTATATGCCAAAACAGGGCGCAGTGTATTCCAAAACATCTGCTGGTGTTATGTACAAAGTTGCAGATGATACAAACGCAATGATTAGAAAAAATCATGATGGCGCAACAGAATTTCCAATCTGGCGTATTCATGAAGAATTGGGATACGGTATCTTGGATAACCTGGAAGCGTATGTAAAGGTTGGATATACCCACGATGGTGACATTGACCGCAAGGGGATGCACCTGGGACGCGCAGGTCTGAAATATCGTGCCATTGAATCGACAGATGGCTGGGCATGGGACCTGTATGCCGACGCACAGTTAGGCGGCATCAGCGCAATGTCCGGTGCATATAAAGAAACAGGTTTTGATTACGATAACTATTCAAATGGTCGCTGGGGATTCCACGTTGGAACCCAGGTTGGCAAGGCATGGTCAAATTTCAGCATGGCTGGATTTGTAGAGGCCCTGCGCACATTCGGCAACGATAATAACGAAATCGATGTGACACAGTACAAAGTTGGCGGTGTGCTGCCAGTCACTAAACTGGGGTTGCCAGATGAAATTTCAGTTGATTTGAAATCAACAACGGAAATTAATGCCGGGTTAAAGATGTTCTATCAGTTGAATGACCGTTGGTCATTTGGTGGTGGTTTAACATTCAAACACCATTCAGACAATGGCGTAGAAGGTCTGGCGTCTAAGGTCGGCAGTGTTGCAGCAGATGCACAGGGAACAGCAGCAGCGATTGCATTAGTTGCTTCTGGAAAGGCGGCTAATCAGGAACAGGCTGTGGCTATACTTGGGGCACAACCAGAAATGGTTCCTGTACTGGCAACTGGTTTGCAACAGAGTGTAATAAACGGCTTGTTGGACAAGGTTGAAGATATGGAAGACGGGTTTGATGAATATGTATTAAACCTGACAGCGGCATATCAGATGACCGACGCTATGCAGGTCGCAGTTTATGGCGAATACACATTTGACGAAGCACACGCAGAATCACAAAACGGCACAGATGTTAAGGCCGAATTGGGTGTACGCCTGAATGTTCAGTTCTAGTGGACAGAACAAAACAAAAATAAAACTATAACATATATTGGACAAAATCCCCGGTATGCCGGGGATTTTTGTTGTTTGGTATGATGTGCTATCATATTATTTATTGGGAATTATTTTTTGCCCTGATTAAACCATTTTACATAATCAAATGCATCATAGTATCGTTTTATGGATTTTGGTGTTGGGTATTCAAAGCACATTCCAACTGAATCCATATTTTCAAATCCAGGAATATAAAAAGCAGATTTAAATTTTGGGTATGGTTTATGGGTAAAAATTACTTTGTTTTTGTATGGCAGGTTATCAAATTGTTCCACCATTTCATCTGTGCAACCATCTTGGTCCGTCATCATGATAAACATGTTTTGCATGTTTATGCGCTGTATTCTTTTGTTCCATTTTTCGCGTGCTTCTTGTGCTGAAGAGAAGTGTTGAAAATATATTGTTATGTCGCCCAGTTCTGCAACAGGGTATTGTATTCCTGGTTTTTCTACAAAGTTTAATGTCAGAGGCAGGTAATATTCAATGTTTGTCAGAAATTTCAAAAAATCATTTGGGTACAGCCACAAGTTTACAAATGGTGATTTATACGGCAGATTTAAGTCTTTTAGTATGAACATTCCATTGCAGTTTGAAGCAATCAATGAAAAATTCTTGTTTCGCAAGCGTATGCGATTCATAAATTTGTACAGTTTGCGCTTTTTTTTAGCTGATATAAGCATATTGAATCTCGTTAGTAGTTGTGTTTTTGTAATGAATTAGTATTTTGTGAGTAAATAAAAAAAACGTCGCACAAGGCGACGTTCTTTATTAATTCTGGCGCATCCAGAAGGATTCGAACCCTCAGTCTTCTGATCCGTAGTCAGATGCTTTATCCAGTTAAGCTATGGATGCAACGGTTTGATATTTTATACCTTTTTATTTAAATTGCAAGTAAATAATTTCCTTTTTATTTGGTTTTTTGTTTGTTGTGATATAATTCATTGTAATGATGACGGCATACTGATTTATAGTTGCTGTCGCCCAGGGCGAACTGATCTCCGGCATGAATGACGGTGCCATCAGGGGCAAAACGCAGATGATGGGTTGCCATCTTCATACAGCCATTAATTTGGCAATTTGATTCCATGCGGTGTAGTTTTGCGCCGACCTCAATCAATCGCTGAGATGCAGGAAAAATCTTTTCATTGCTGTCCGTCATCAGGCCATAACACATTACAATTTTGTTTTGATTGTCGGCAATCTGTACCAGTTTGTCTATGTCTGATGGTGAAAAAAACTGCACTTCGTCGACCAATACAACATGTGTGTCGCTGGATGGTGCGTATGTTTGTAGATTGGGCATAGTCATTGCGTTCCATGACAGACCGATTCGTGATACTATTTTTTCGTTCCCAAATCGTGTATCAAATGATGGTTTGATTACCTCTGTCTTGTTGCCGTTTTTTGTGAAATTATATGCGGCAATAATTAGTGCAGCAGATTTAGAACTGCTCATAACGCCATAATGAAAATGTAAATTTGCCATTTCTTTTCCTTTCCTTGTTATTTTTTATTTAATATTCATTGATTCTAGGCGCGTAATTCGTTTTTCAATCGGCGGATGAGTTGCCATTATGTCGCCTATGAATTCGCGTGTTGATCCTGGATTTGCAATGCATGCAGATGACATTGATTTCATTTTGTCTAAACATTCAACCCGTGAATCTGTGCTGATTTTTCGTAGGGCAGATGCCAGTGCATTTGGATCACGTGTGATATGTGCACCAGTTGCATCTGCAGCATATTCGCGATTGCGGGATATTGCCATGCGTAATAATGGGGTGATTATGGAGTTAAATACCATGAACGCTAGCCATACCACAAATATTATCGCTGTCATGTTTACGTGTTCACGATCTTCATTGTTGTGATTTGGTGTGCTGTATATCATATTGCGTAGCAGAATATCGGCAATAAATACAGTTACGCCAACCCCAGTTATCATTAACATGTCCAGTCTGATGTCGCAATTGCCAATGTGTGCCATTTCGTGTGCAATTACCCCAGATAATTCAGCGCGGTTTAATTTTTTTATTATGCCACGTGTCAGGGCGACAGATGCGTCACGTGGGGTGCGACCCGTTGCAAATGCGTTTAATGATTCATCCTCAATAATATAAACACGTGGTGTCGGCAGACCAGCAGCCAATGCAACGTTTTCAACCATGCGATATATTTCACGGTGTTCTTTGTTTTCAGAACTGATTTCATGTGCGTGCGCAACCCCCAGTATCATTGAATCGCCGAATGCCCATGATATTAACATCCATATACTGCATATAATGAATGTAGGAATTGATACGGATATTGTTGTTTCTGTTGCCTGGTCCACAGGTGCGACAAGCAGTGTAAACAGAAAAATCAAGGCGATAAATATTAATGGAAACAGAAAAAGCAATAATGTTGTTTTTAGATTGTTTTCTCTGATGTGGTCGTAAACAGTCTGAATTTTTGCCATTGGGAAATATCCTTTGGTGGTATTAATAGCAAATTATTTTCAGAGAAAGCAAGACAGGATTTTTAATTGTTATTTTGTGTGTCTTTCTTTGTGAATTTTACGAAAAAGCTGCCGTTATTAATTGGGCAAAAAGATATGATATACGGGCTGAGAATACTGGTGCGTGCCCATTGTTGGAATTTTATTTTTAAAATACCGCTGGCACCGGTAATAATGTTTGCGGTGCGTGTGCCTGATTGGGCCAATTCCATAATTGCAGTCCATGCCTGTTCTTCGGTGAATTGGTGCAGATCCAGCGTTGCGTGTTGTAGTGGTGTGATTGGCTGATGTGGAATGCGTTGGGATAGATGCAATTCACTGCGCACACTGTGGCGTGTTGTTGCATCGTCTGGTGTGAAATCGGTGCCAATCATTTCGGCAATATCTTTATCGGTCAATTGTTTCATTTTTGTGCCAATTTAAATATTAATACCCGTTCAATCCCGCCCAGGTCGTTTTCTGTTCGTTGCAGATCCCAGCCTTGGTTAATAAATATGTTTTTTATATCTATTCCTTGGTCTATGCCAATTTCAAGGTACAATTTGCCGCTATCTTTTATCCAGTTTTTTGCGTTTTTTGCGATTGCCTTATAGGCTGCCAGGCCATTGTCGTTGGCATAGAGTGCTATTTTTGGGTCATGCATTGCGCCATCGTTAACACGTGTATCGTTTGCGTCAATGTATGGTGGATTTGAAACGATTATGTCAAATTTTTCACTAAATTTATATGCTTTGTTAAAAGATGTGCGAATCGTTTTGATTCTTTCTGTCAGGTTTAGTTTTTTTATGTTATGTCGTGCAACACGCAGTGCGCGCCATGATTTATCAATCGCAATTCCAGATGATGCGTGGATATTCTTTACCAATGCACATATTATACAGCCTGTACCAGTCCCCAGGTCTAATATTCGGCGTGATGTGTCGGTGTTTATGTCTGAAATAACACTAGATACCAGTGTTTCTGTGTCCGGTCGTGGATCCAGTGTATATTTGTTGGTATAGAAAGGTAGCCCAAAAAACCATTTTTTATGAATTATTTTTGCAACAGGTACGCCGTGACGCAATTTTTTTGCAATGCGCCATACGGAAAATCTGGAAAATTTTTTAGTGTTTTCTGTGATAATTCGGGCGGCGCGTATGCCACCTGCATTTTGGAATATTGTGAATGCTTGATTTATTGTCATGTTGCCATTATAATCGGTGACATGAAAAATGCAAAAAATATTATGAATACCGCAAATTTGACACGACTGGTGATGTTGTTGGCCGTGTTGTTAAGTTTGATTGCTATCTTTTTGGTTGCAACAAAGCGTACCCCAGCCCAGATTCATGCGAATGAATGTAAATCTGTTGTGATGGTTGCATCAGGTGATACGTTGTCTAAACTATTGTTAGAGCAGGGGTTAAGTCATAATGATGTAAATACAATTGCCAAGGTTTTGAAATCAGATGCAGAAATTTCAACACTGCGTGCCGATAGAGACAAGTTGGAATTTGTGCGTGCGCATGATGATGCACCGGTATCAAAGATTGTTGTTATTCCATCGCCATGGCGTCAGGTTGAATTAACATGCAACGAAAAAGGGGGATGGGAATGTAAAACAACGGATGTTGAACGTGATATTCGTGCAGTTTATAAATCAGGTGAAATTCAGGATGGAGATAGTTTCTATCTGGCGGGACAGCGCGCGGGGATTCCTGCTGGGATATTGATAGATGTTTATGATTTATTGGCGTTTGAAATGGACTTTGAACGCGATGTGCGCGCGGGACAAAGGTTTTCTGTCTTGTATGAAGAAAATTTTGCAAACGGCCAAAAGATTGATAATGGACGTGTTTTGGCAGTTTCATTCCAGGCTTTGCGCGGCAATGTGCAAATGTATCGTTTCAGAAAATCAGATGGTTCAACAGGATATTATGATGAAAATGGTAATGGTGCGATTAAGTCATTAAAACGTACGCCTATTAATAATGCTAAAATTACCAGCAAGTTTTCACGTAATCGTAAGCATCCGGTATTGGGATATACCCGCGCACACAAAGGGGTTGATTTTCGTGCGTCAACCGGGACACCAATCCCAGCAGCAGGGGCGGGACGCGTGGTCGCACGCAGCTTTAATCGTGGACACGGTAATTTTGTGAAAATCCGTCATAATGGGTCATTTGAAACGTTGTATGCGCATATGTCAAAGTTTGCCAAAGGGGTAAATGTTGGTACAACTGTGCGTCAGGGGCAGACGATTGGATACGTCGGCTCAACAGGTTATTCAACAGGACCACATTTGCATTATGAAATTATCAAGGATGGAGTTCATGTGAATCCGATGACTGTTAAATTGCCAGCGATTTCAAATTTAGGCAAGGATGATAAAAAGAAGTTTTTGGAATATCGTAAAACACTGGATGAAGGAATTGAACAGCTGGAAAAAAATCCGGGTATGTATATTCAATTATAAAAAAATTTCCCATTCGGGGGATTTTTTTTGAAAATTATATTGCGTATCAAGAATATTTTTATTAGACTAATGTTTTGAAAGAGAATTTCTTTAGGGAAGGTGTATTTCATGAAACGTTTTACAATCAGATTCTTAGGTAGTATTATATCTTTTGTTGGTTTGTCCTCTTGGTTTAATGTGGTATCTGGTGCTGTTTTGGATGGGACAACATATGTGAAAGACGTTAATTGTATGGGTGGGCTTACTGTGAATGGACGTCTGTATAAAACTGATGATGTCACTGTTGAGCTGTATGAAAAAAATACTCCATGGTCTGTCGCATGGACGAATCCAGATTATAATGGATCCAAGACAGTTAAATGGAAAAATTCTGAATATGAAGATTTTACTCAATTCAAGTCTATTAGTGGCTTTGAATTTTATACGCCAAATAAATTAACAAATTTAAGTAGTAGCATGAAAGAAGCCTGTGTTGCTCTGTTGGATTATACTCAACCGTTTCCGAATTCATCGTCTGCTATCTACTCTTATGAAGGTTTTCGTCCGACATGTGCCAGTATGGCACAGAATGTAAGTGGTGATTGGGTTTATTATTTTTATTCTGAGACAACGGGATTGTTGGAAGAAGGATGTTGTTCTTATACATGTTTAGAAACCAGTAGTTGGGCAGATGATTGTTATGATTGTCCATGTTATTATATTAAGGGGCACCTTATTGGAAAAACCGTGGATGGTGTTCGTGGTGAAATTTATGCTAATGCGCCGGTAATTCAGCCGAAAATATATAAATATACTTATTCAGGATGTCGGTTAGGATATTATGAAGAAGAGTGTGCAGAAGATACCACATGCTTTACGTCTAGTCGACCAATTACGGATGGTAGTGGTATTACGTATGTATGGGACCAACCTGGGCAGGATGAAGTAGGTGAATGTGTTCTTCCGAGTATTCTGAAGCCAACATCTGATTATGGTTATACTGGTTTTTATTTATGTCAGAATACAAGCAATTGTGATCCGGTTATGGTGCCAGCGTCTTTTATTCCGGGGGAATGCGAAAAATGTACGTTCTCCGATATGGTGTCAAACAGCAGTTCGTTTGGTAGTGTAAGTCATTCTGATATATCACACGTACATACGGATGACAACGGTGGCATTGGGAAAGAATCGTGTGGGATATCTTCTTTTACAAGCCACATAGGTGGTGGAACAATCACTTATAAATGCAGCAAGAATTGATGTCGGTGGCGTGTGGCGGATGATTTTAGGTTTGCAATTGTGCGTTTTTTGTTATAAAATTAGCGCACTATGGTACGACAAATTATAAAATCAGGTCAGGTTTCAGAAAATCGCAAGGCGCGGTTTAATTATTCTGTTGAAGATACGATTGAGGCTGGAATTTCACTGACAGGTGCGGAAATTAAATCTGTGCGTTATGGTTTGGTTACAATTGTTGATGGGTTTGTTCAACGTCGTGGTGATAATTTATTCTTGGCAGGGGTGGAAATTCAAAAATTACCAACCGCTGCACGTATTGTGAATTTTGATGAACGACGCAGTCGTCAGTTATTGTTGCATCGAAATCAGATTAATCGAATGATTGGTAAATTACAGGAAAAGGGCGCAACAATATTCCCGTTGAAATTGTATTTTAATAACCGTGGTAAGTTAAAGGTTTTGTTGGGAATTGGATATGGTAAAAATAAGGTTGATAAGCGTGAAACGATAAAGCAACGTGAATGGGACAAAAATAAAGCACGATTGTTAAAAGGAAATTAAACAAAAAACCGCCAATTGGCGGTTTTTTGTTTAACAAATATATAATTATTTGTTTGCGTTCTTTTCTGCGGATGATGCAGACAAGTCTTCCACGATACGGGCTTTTTTGCCAGACAGACCACGCAAAAAGAACAATTTAGCACGGCGAACCTTACCAATACGGATTTTTTCAATCTTTTCAATGGCTGGGCTGTACAGTGGGAATTTACGTTCCACACCAAC
>CAJGDN010000025.1 GCA_904502245.1 uncultured Alphaproteobacteria bacterium
AACCAGCCCATGGGCCCCAGACGCACTGATTATGGCTGCATATTCACATTATATGGACAGGGATTTTGCAGGGGCGATTTTGGCAACGGATCGTTTTATGCGTTTCCACCCAGGCCATAAAGACGTTCCGTACGTAATGTATTTGCGCGGAATGTGCTATTACCGACAGGTCAGCGATGTGCGACGTGAACCAGGCATGTCCGCGTACGCATTGCAGCATTTCCAAGCCCTGGTTCAGCGTTTTCCACGCAGCGAATATGCAAAAAACGCAGAAAATAAAATCATTATTCTGAAAAACTATATCGCAGGAAAAGTCATGTTTGCAGCACGCAATGATATGAAAAAAGAAAACTGGCCCAGTGCAATTAACCACCTGCAATCCGTTGTGAAAGATGCACAGGAAACAGTTATGACACCCGAGGCAATGTTCAGATTAACCGAAGCATATACTGCAATCGGCTTGTCGGAACAGGCGTATGGTTATTCGGAAATGCTGAAAACAAATTTTCCAGATAATGAATGGACAAAAAAGTTGAAATAAGATGGCATCATACACCTTAGATTTTATAATGACAGTTTTGAACTATGCCAAAGACAACGGTTCTACCAAGGCTGCCAAGCATTTTAATATGCAACATTCAACAATTAGACGTTGGAATGAAAAATATCATGTCTATGAAATCCAAGAAATGCGTAAATTTTCAGAACAACAGAAAGTTGAAATTTTAAAATACGCAAATCAACACGGTTTAAGTTCTGCAATGCGCGAATTTAATGTAGACATCCATACAATACGTCAATGGAATCAAAAACTGAATATATATCAAAATACAGGACGCAGAAAAAATACCACGCATGAAAAACATCTGATGCGACAAAGCGAAGATTTTAAATTAGAAGTTCTGAATTTTGCCAAAGAACATGGCGTTTCAAAAACAATGCGAAAATATAACCTGCCAGATTCTACGATACGCGAATGGAACAAGGTTTATAAAATATATACTCCACGCAAAGCACGTAGTTTTTCAGAAGCAGAAAAGAAACTGATTATAAAATACGCAGAAAAACATTCGGTGCCAGACGCAGCACGCGAATACAGCGTTACAGGCGACCAAATTAGACAATGGGCTCAGAAAATCTATCAGAAAAAATTATAATTTAACACCGTATTTGCCACGATTAATGGGGCGGTATGACAGCGCCTCGGCCAGGTCGGACATTTCGATATTTTCTGACCCGCGCAGGTCTGCAATCGTACGTGCCAAACGCTTTATACGATTATACCCACGGGCAGACATACCCATTTTTTCAGCTGCAGAATTTAAAAATTCTGTTAATTCGTCGGACAACGCTGCATGGCGCATTAATTCAGGTCCGTCCAGTTGTGCATTGACGCATCCCTGGCGTGAAATTTGACGGTTACGCGCCGCAACAACACGCGCACGGATTTCTGTGCTGGTTTCGCGTGGCGCGTTGTCTGATGCCATCTCCCATGGCTTTACTGCATCAACATCGACATGCAGATCAATTCTGTCCAGTAATGGTCCAGATATTTTATTCTGGTACGCTTCGGCACAACGTGGTGCACGCGTACACGACATCGCAGCATTCCCCAGATGCCCACACGGACACGGGTTCATTGCAGCAATCAACTGAAACCGCGCAGGATATGTCGCATTGCG
The DNA here is from genome assembly GCA_904502245.1 of uncultured Alphaproteobacteria bacterium. Taxonomy (GTDB): domain Bacteria; phylum Pseudomonadota; class Alphaproteobacteria; order Rs-D84; family Rs-D84; genus Enterousia. The sequence goes on from CAJGDN010000025.1 coordinate 1,683, forward strand.
ACGGGCACGCGATATCAAAATGCGACCAGATTCCATTGGTTGACGCAAGATTTCAAGTGTCGCACGATTAAACTCTGGCAATTCATCCAAGAACAATACCCCGTTATGCGCCAACGAAATCTCGCCAGGGCGCGCGTCTGACCCACCACCTGCCAGCGCAACCGGACTGGATGTATGATGAACACTGCGAAACGGACGTGATGAAATCAAACCACGCCCCGACAATTCACCAGCAATCGAATATATGGTTGATGTTTCCAGAATTTCATTTGCCGTCATTTCAGGCATAATTGTTGGCAGTCGTGACGCTAACATCGTCTTGCCCGCCCCAGGAGGCCCAACCATCAGCATTGCATGACCACCCGCCGCCGCAATTTCCAGCGCACGCTTGGCCGCAGACTGACCATGCACGTCCGCCATATCCAGGGCTGTGTTTGTCTGGCTTTCTGGCGTGGTCAATTCTGGCACCGACAATGTTTGCGTGTTATTAAAATGGTTAATTAGTTGCACAACATGAAACGGCGCCAGTATATTTGTATGCCCCGCCCATCGCGCCTGAGAACCTTGGTCACCAGGACAAATAATCCCCAGATTGTGGGCGTCGGCCCAAACACTGGCCGGTAAGACGGCATCCGTTTTTACAATTGCACCATCCAGACCAACTTCACCCATGATTACGTATTTTTCAAGTTCTGATTCAGGCAACACGCCAATTGCACACAAAATCCCACATAAAATTGGTAAATCAAAGTGAGAACCACTTTTTTCAACGTCAGCTGGCGATAAATTTACCGTTAACCGCTTTGGCGGCAATGACAGATTTAATGCAGATAAAACATTGCGAATCCGTTCCGCAGATTCTTTGACCGCGCGGTCCGCCAGACCAATTATATTAAATTCAGGCTTAGACAATCCAGATGATAATTGCACCTGAACGTCAATAGGGGTGGCATCCATGCCATTAAATATGATTGAATTCAAAGATATCATATCGGCATATTAGAACTTGAATTAAAGTTCTGCAAGTTCTAATATATCAAAAAATAATGAAAGGATACACAAGATGCCAGCAAAAAATAAGAATGTTGCACGCGAATGGTTTAATACTATCTTCTATGGTGCGTTAATCGCAATTGTATTTCGCAGTTTTCTGTTGGAACCGTTTAATATACCATCGGGTTCTATGATTCCAACACTGCATGTTGGTGACCATATCTTTGTCGAAAAATGGGCATATGGATATTCGCGATATTCTTTTCCGTTCGGTTCGTGGAAATTGTGGAATGGACGTTTCTGGGCAACCGAGCCGGAAATTGGCGACGTTATTGTCTTTCGCAACCCAATTAATGAATCCCAAGACTATGTAAAGCGTCTGATTGGCAAACCTGGCGATAAAATTCAAATGATTAATGGGCGACTGCACATAAACGGCGTACAGGTTGAACGCAAAGATCCGCGTCCGTACGTTATTGCAACGTTACCAAAATCTATGCGTTCTGTCGGATACTATAAAGACAATATGTCAATCAAAGGAAACAAACTTTGGGTCGACAATGAACCTGCGCCATACAATTATACAATCGAATACAAATCAGATAATCTGTGCAACATGTATAATGGCGCATGTGGCGTCTTTATGGGAACAGAATACACAGAAGTATTACCAAACGGTGTTGAACACAGTATTATTGAGATGACGGACGATGCACACTTTGATAATACACAGACATTTACAGTACCTGAAAATCACTTTTTCTTTATGGGTGACAATCGCGACAACAGCAGCGACAGTCGTGGCGATGTCAGTTTTGTTCCACGCGACAATGTATTGGGCAAAGTTTGGTTTGTGTGGTATTCACATAACTACTATGCGCCGATGATGTCGGTATGGTCATGGAACAACAAAATGCGCTGGGGCAGATTTGGAATGGGAATAAAATAAGATGAAAAAAATAAACTATGATTTTAATGATGACAGCTTGTTAGAATTGGCACTGACACAAAGTGGCGCAAATTCCACACAAAATAATGAAAGATTGGAATTTATCGGCGACCGCGTTTTGGGGTTAAGTGTCGCAGGACTGCTGTATGAAATGTACCCAAACGAGACCGAAGGGGAATTAGCACGCAGACATGCAATGTTGGTATCAACAGAAACATTGGGTAATGTCGCACGCGAACTGGGACTGGATAAACAGATTAGACACGGCCACATGACCGCAGGTCGTATTCAGCACATATTGGCCAACGCGATGGAAGCGTTGTTGGGTGCAATATACCTGGACGGTGGTTTTGATGCGGCATGTAATGTGATTGTTGATATTTGGCGCGAATTGGCATCCATGGACGCCGTTGCACCCAAAGACCCAAAAACACGCCTGCAAGAATTTGTGCAAAAGAATGTGCCAGGCAGTCTGCCAGTCTATGAATACATGGAAACGGTCGGCGCATCACACAACCCGGTTTTTAATGTTCGCGTGTCCGCAATGGGACACAGCGCAACAGGACGCGGTTCTTCAAAAAAGACAGCCAGTATTGCCGCCGCAGAAGAATTGCTGAAAATCCTTGCAATTTAAATGTTTGGGATTTAAAATCAAGACAACTTATAAATAACACAGGGGTAAATAAATGTTTTCTATCTTATTGGTTTTATTGGTCATCGTCGCAGTTATGATGATTGGATTGATTTTGTTGCAAAAGTCCGAAGGTTCTGGCATGTCGGGTTCGTCCGCATCTGCAATGTTTGGGGGTGCATTGACTGGAACAGCAGCTGGAAATTTCTTGACCCGTGCGACAGGTTGGCTGGCTACGATATTCTTTATCTTGTGTGCCGCATTGGCGTTGGTCGCATCAAAAACAAATATGTCTGCACAACAAAGTGAATTGCGCAGTGAAATTGTTATGCAAGAAAATGCACCAGAAACGCAAACAGCAAATACATCGGAAAATCAGCCAGTTAAATAAATTTTAAAACCGCCAATCGGCGGTTTTTTTAACGTGTATTTTGTGCAGTATAACGATCTAACGTACGTTTTATCATATCTTTCCAAAATTCAGATTTGAATTTTATAATTTGACGCCCATTGTCAATTAGGCCCGCCGCACGAATTTTTGAATCAACATCATATTCCACAAATACAGGCATATGAGCATCATTTATCTGCTTGCGTGTTGGCATATCAGTTTCTGTTCCACGCAACATATTACAACCGCGTTCAAATGATGGCGAACAATAAAACAACGGCAAGATACGACATTTGGGCGCAGATAATTTCTTGACATAATTATTTGTTCCAACAGGTGAAAAATACCCCATACCACGATAGAAATATTCTGCACCCGCCAACGAAACAAGATCTGTCTGATGCGCAGATGCGGATACAGCACCTTCGGCAGAGGTCAATAAATCTGCGCCTATATGTTGCCCTTGATATTCAGGCAAAACATATAAGTGTCTAATAAAAGCTGTTTTATTTTGAACGTCACCATTCAGACATCCAACCATTTTATCGCCATCGTACGCACCAAATGCAAAGTTAAACGACAAACGTTTCCACGATCTTTGAAATTCTGACATCGCATCTGAAATTTCCTGGGCTGTTAATTTAATATTATAATTATGCTGCATTGCGGCAATACGAACGCGTAACATATCGTCCCATACGCCCGGAGCCGATTGATTAAAGATTGGTAAGATTTTTATTTCACTCATACTATTAACATAGTACAAAAACACAAAACGTCAAGAGACAATTAGAATATTTTTAAATTTGGGAATTTTGTATGTGTTGCACCATCTGTGACAACCAGTTCTTTATCCCCCACCCATTTATGCGATAAACTGTTTGGGACAACACGATCACCACGCGCAATATAATGCACCTGGGGAACATTCGGCAATCCGTTCAGGTTTAACGATACAGACAAAGGCGCATCTTTGAAATATGAAGTCCATTCCGCATGATTCAGCACCCCCGCAATCGTTATCCATTTTTCAACAGTTAAATCAGGGTTATTCTGTATAACCAACCCAGATATCATTGCCCCCCCCGAATACCCAATCAGGATAACAGGAACATTGCCCGCAACCTGTTTTATTGCATCAGCAACAGAATCTATTATTTCCGCCGAAAAACGTCCAGTCGTCCAATCAGTGCGACTGCATGTTGGCGTTTTTATAAACTGGCATGGGCGCGCCATGTAAATCACATTTGGAGAAGAATCATGTGATGCTAAATCACGCATAAAAGTACCGCGTGGCGTAGGATCGGACGTCGGATGACCATGCGCATCAAAAGAATTACCATCCCCTTCGATATAGATATGTATCGGAGATGTGTTATCTGAAACCTTTTGAAATGTTGCAATGGTATATTTCCCGGCATTAATTGGCACAGACACAAAATCAGATGGCGCGCGCCACACAGACGTACTACAACCTGCCAGAATTACAAATGCATAAAATAAATTTTTTTTCATCTTGGATTTAAATAATACACCATATGCAAAATAATTAAAAGCTCAAAAAAGTTGACAAAATATATTTTTATGATATTTATTTCATCATAAAGAGCAAAAAAAATGAAACACAATTTAACGTACGCACAACAGAAAAAAGTCGAAGAATTGCAAAACATGTCACCGCAACAATGGGATTCTATCTGCAAAGGATGTGGAATTTGCTGTCTGTGCAAGGTATGTTTCAGTGATAAAGAAGATTCTAATACGTATTATACACGAGTGCACTGCGATGGTCTGGATCCAGTTACAAAAAAATGCATGATTTACAAGGACAGATTGAAAATCAAAGGCAACGAATGCAAAAAATTAGATATAAAAATTATTCTGGATGGACAATTAATACCAAGAACATGCGGATATGTTGAATATATTTTTGGCCCCGCCCCATCAAATATATTTATTGATTGGCGAACTGTAAAGTCAGAATCACTAATCAATTTGAACAACCCTATAAAATTAATCCAAAACCTGATTATAGAATCAGCCAAGTGGAACAAAAGATAAAAACAGCTGATTTTATCTATTTTTTGATACTTTAACTTTTTTTGACAAAAATACTTGACAAATGTATTGACAAATACTATTTTTAGGGTATAAATAATAAAAAACTAATACCAAGAGGTAAATGATGTCAAAGAAAGTCAAGGCAAAGACCGTACGTAAAAATTCCAAGCAAAACAAGTTCTGGAAACGTGTTTGGAACATTATTTGCTGGCCTTTTCGCAAAATCGCAGAACTGTTTCGTCGTTTTTGGAAATGGGTGCGCAATATTGATTTAGTCGGACTGGTTAACACAACATTATTGGTTGCGATTATTGTATTATTCTCTATGTTGATTATTGATGTCGTTGGTTGCAACAGAAAACAGGTCGTTGTCGTAGCACAACCAGTACCAGTTACACACCAGGTTACGATTACAGATGAATCGGGCCCGAAAGTTGCAACATTGCCTTTGTCCCAGGACAAAGAACAAAAAATGATTAATGTTGTACCAGTAAAAACAACAGAAGTTACAATCGCAAAAAAACAAACCGCAAAGCAAGGCAACACCATGATGGGTGATATCGTTATTGATAGCCGTGGTGCAGGCGCGATGTTAGAATGCGGCACACAAGTTAACGGTAATCTGTATTTGCAAAATATGCGCAAATATACATTGCCATGCGACATTCGTATCAATGGGAATTTATTCCTGCGCGATGTGAATATGTTGCAATTCTGTGGCGACTTTGTCGTTACAGGCAACATCTATGTCAGCCCACGTTCGTCATTTGGTCCAATTCCAAAGACAGCACGCATTGGCGGACATGTGGTACTGTAAGCCATTAAATTACAGAATTGTTTGTTCATATCTCCCTTTGTGACACCGCCAATCCCAGGCGGTGTTTTTTAATAGTGCAATGCACAAAAATTCTGATATAATAAATACATCTGAACCAAACAAAGGAAAGAGAAAATGTTAGATAAATTATTAACTGTGTTAAAACAGAATATGGGATATACAATTATCCTGATTATAGCAATCATATTCTTTGGATATTTTTCAGACGGATTAATTCCAGGGCTGATTACCGCGGTTTCTGCACTGTTGGCATATGCGTGCATTATGGCACTGTATGGTGAATACAAAAAAATTTCACCAAAAAAATCAAATTCTGCAAAAAAGAAAGCAAAAAAATAACCTAATCCGCCAGATGGCGGATTTTTTTCACTATTTAATAATCAGTTTTCATTTTTATCATGGGGCTTTTTATGATATAATATTTGGCATGAGAAAAAGAAACATCTGTATTTTATCAATATTGTCATGCCTGGTTGGCGGACATGCATTTGCAAATTGGCAATACCCAGGCACATATGTGCGTGATGGTTGGTACGAAGATGACGGAATGCGCTTTGTCATTTCTGCACGTGGCGGGGCAGCAATCGGTATGGCTTCAATAAAAAATGATGCCGGGGCAATTGCAAACGAGTACTTTTTGGCACCTGATGGTACGCCCGTATCTGCAACATACTATTATTCATGCGTTGAGCAAGGCGGATGCGCAAATTATACATACGCAGGGTACGGTGATTTAAATAAATTACCTGCAACCAAAGATTTTGAAAGTTTTTCTTTTGTCGCAGGGGCCAGCATCGGATGGACAATCCCATATCGACCACAGTGGAGAATCGAAGCAGGATACGACCATATTACAAAAAGCGAATACAACTCATCGCCAATGTTTGAAGGTGATTTAACATTGGAAGGTGGCGATGTGGCAAACGTTACAATACACGCACAAAGTTCAACCGTTAATTCAAAAATATCCAGCGATGTTTACAGCGTTATGGCGTTTTATGATTTCTTTGACGGTCTGCAAAAGCCTGTGCGCGAATTTATCCCATACGTTGGTTTTGGCGCAGGATATGCAGATTCCAAGACAATATTGAACCTGGCTGATCCGTACGGCGATTTATCATCACAGGTAGAATTGCAACAATATGGCGAAGTTGATGATTACGGCGTGGTTCAGTTCTTTAAATCAGAACGAAACACTGCAAATGTTGCCGCATTATTGTCCGCAGGTTTTTCATACGGCATAAACGAAAATATGTTTATGGATTTTGGCGCACGTGTTATGTATATCCCAAAGGTAAAATGGGAATTAACAAATGATACCGGCAGCCGTCATCGCGAATGGTTCAGCGCGGAAAATCTGATATACGCAAACATAATGATGGGTATCAGGTTTGAGTTTTAAGCAGTTCCTTCCTTGAATCCCTGGCCCCCCAGGGATTTCTTGTTGAAAAATAAAAATTTCGATGATAAACTGATGCGATCAGATGCACGGGGCATGGCCGTCAGTCGCAAGGCTGGCGGAGGAAAGTCCGGACTGCTTGGGACGGCGTACTGGCTAATATACCAGGCGGGGCGACCCGACGATTAGAGCAACAGTGACGTAAACGATTAAATTCGAGTGAAACGGGCAATCTCTGCGCGCAGCAATTTCAAATAGGCCCCTAATATGTGTCCCACATCGGGGGCGGGTAGAAAGCTTGACATATTATAGTAATATAGTATGCAGATTAATCATGCCCACTACCACGGGGCGGTATCCGAAAGATACTGGCCTGATGGCAGAACAGAATCCGGCTTATATGTCCATCTGAAAACACGCGCCCAAGGGCGCGTGCTTTTTTTCATTAATTATCCAATTCAGTCCATTCGCAAATTACAACCGCATGTTCGGTATCACCAACACAAATCTTGTGCCGACTGACCAGGCCATCAATCGCAACATCAATGCGAATTTCAGGCGTATCTGGATTAATTTCTTTCTTGAAATTAATATTTATGCGACGCAGTTTATGATTACTGCGATATGCATAACCAACACTTTCCGTTGCCCAAACCGCATAGACCGCATTATTTATATGCTGATTCACATCAATATCGTCAAAACGACACTTCATCGTATGCGTTTTGTTTGTTTCAAAATCTGGAAACTTGTCAAACACACAACCGTACGCACGCGTCGGAACAACAACGTCTGGTGATAAATGATTCGCCAATGGTAATGGACGACGACGTTCCATATCAATCATAATCCACTGGGATGTAGCACGAACCATCAATCGGCCGTCAGACCCGCGAATTTCAAAATCACGCGTGGCACGCAGGGCATCCTGGCATGACGGCCATGTGCTGAAAGTCAATTCTTCGCCTTCTGCCGGCAATTCCAGAATATCAACCAGGTAATACATAACAACCCAGCCAATACCATTTTCCATACAATATGTTCGCCCACACCCCAGGATTTCAGCATGACGGTCCGCAATTGACTGTAATTCGTTCATCAAAATCAATGGACGAACATTGCCAAATCGATCGCACTGATATGCCTGAAGTACACGCGTTTCAATCAGTTTATCTGCCATGATAGCCTATCCTGCAATATTCTGAACCGCAACAACAAAATCCAACGCATCACCCAATTGGATATTATTTGCACGTGCAGCAGACTTTATCATGCCGTGCAATATTTCAGGTGTGTCTGATGGAATTGTCAACATTTCCAGTTTTGCACCGTTGCCAACCTTGCGGTCTGTACGCAGACCACGAATATTTTTCAGAATTTCCAGCGCAATATCCATGGTTGATACATCTGTGTCATATTCTGATTTTACAGACGGATATTCTGTCAGATGCAACGTTTCACCACCTTCGACTGGTTTGTAGATTTTCTGCCACAATTCTTCGGTCAAGAATGGAATAAACGGCGCATACAGACCAATTATCGCACGCAGAACAGTGTACAATGTCCACTGGGCCGACAGTTTTGATTCTGCACTGTATTTTTCTGGTGCCCAGAAACGGTCTTTGATGAATTCCAAATACTGGTCACAGAAGATGTCCCAGAAGAATGAATCAATCGCTGCACGTGAATTATAATTGTCGTATTTATCCAAATGCTTGCGCGTTTCTGCAATAGTTTTGTTTAATTCCGACAAAACCCATCTATCTTCGATAAAGCGTTCTGATACAGGAATTTGTTTTGCGGTTTCTGGTTCAAAATCAGATAAATTCATCAATGTGTACTTAGATGCATTCCACAATTTGGTCAGCAGTTTTGAACCGCGTTTAACTTCGTCATCACTGTAACGAATATCCGTTCCAATTGGTGCCGTTGAAATCCAATAACGCAATGCATCAACACCAAATTTATCAACCGCAGTCAATGGATCGGTACCATTGCCCTTGGTCTTGGACATCTTTTGCCCCTTGGCATCACGAATTAAGCCGTGGAAATTAACTGTCTTGAACGGAACATCGCCCATTACATAAATCCCCATCATAACCATACGTGCAACCCAGAAGAAAATAATATCTGCCGCGGTGTACAGCAAATCTGTTGGATAATATTTTTTCAGTTCCAATGTCTGTTCTGGCCAACCCAATGTAGAGAATGGCCACAAGCCCGATGAAAACCATGTATCCAAAACGTCTGGATCACGCGTTAATGTCTTGCCGCCCGATTGCTTAATCGCATCTTCTTCGGTTTCTGCAACATAGACGTTCCCCGCTTCGTCGTACCAGGCTGGGATATGATGCCCCCACCATAACTGACGTGAAATTGTCCATGGACGGATCCCCTTCATCCATGCCATGAAAAGATTATAACGATGTTCTGGCAAAAATTTAATCTTACCTTCTTCCACTGCCTTAATCGCAGGAATCGCCAATTTTTCCGCATCAACAAACCACTGGTCTGTCAGGTATGGTTCAACTGGAACCTGGCCACGTTCGGAATATGGTGTTGGAATTGTGCGATCTTCAATTTTTACCATTAAACCTGCCGCTTCGATATCTGCAACGACGGCTTCACGTGCCTGGTATCTGTCCAGACCGCGATATTTTTCCGGTACAACTGGGTTATCGTTCATTTTTGCATCTGGGGTTAAAATGCAAACTGGTGTCAGGTTATGACGAACGCCAACTTCCCAGTCGTCAAAGTCATGCGCAGGTGTAATCTTTACCGCACCCGTACCCTTTTCAGGGTCGGCGTGTTCGTCACCAATAATTGGAATTTCAATATCTGTTAATGGAATAATTGCTTTCTTGCCAATCAAGTGTTTTAACTTTTCGTTTTCTGGGTGAACGGCTATCGCCTGGTCGCCAAACAATGTTTCAGGACGCGTTGTCGCAATTTCAATTGCGCCACCATCAACCAATGGATAATTAAAGTAATAGAACTTACCCTTTTCTTCGCGAGTTTCTACTTCTAAATCTGATACAGATGTTTGCTGCTTTGGGCACCAATTAACCAGACGCTTTTCACGATAAATCAGGCCTTCGTTATACATTTTAACAAACAGTTTTGTAACCGCACTGGACAAGCCGTCATCCATTGTAAAACGTTCGCGATTCCATACCGGCGTCACACCCAAAACATGCAACTGATTCATAATCTGACCGCCCTTGTCCGCCTTCCATGCCCAGGCATAATCCAACTTTTCCTGTAATGATAATGAATGTGGGTTTATTCCACGCTTAGACAAATCGCGTTCAACCAATAACTGGGTCGCAATTGATGCATGGTCGGTTCC
>CAJGDN010000026.1 GCA_904502245.1 uncultured Alphaproteobacteria bacterium
CTCTAACCAACTGAGCTATATCCGCCATACTGTGTGCGCATGGTGCGCTTTCTTTTTATGTAGTGGTGGAGCTGATCGGACTCGAACCGACGACCCCTTGCATGCCATGCAAGTGCTCTACCAACTGAGCTACAACCCCTTTGCTCGACATATTCTATATTTCTTCTTGCCAAATGTCAAATCAATTTGCTAATCTTTTTTCATACCTTAAGGAGTTTATTATGGATTATCAAATTTTAAAGGCAGATGTTGAACAGAAAACAGCACAAACATTGGAAGTTTTAAAGGGCGAATACGCCGGTTTGCGTACGGGGCGCGCGTCTGTACACTTGTTGGATGCAGTGCGTGTGCCAGTATATGGTTCTGAAATGCCAATCAACCAGGTCGCAACTGTATCAACACCTGATAATCAGACATTATCTGTAACAGTTTGGGATATAACAAACGCCCCTGCTGTTGAAAAGGCGATTCGTGATTCTGGTCTGGGACTGAACCCAATGACTGCGGGCGGGGTTATTCGTCTGAATATGCCACCATTGACCGAAGAACGTCGTCGTGAATTGACTAAAGTTGCCGGCAAATACGCCGAAGAAGCAAAAATTTCTATGCGTAATATCCGTCAGGATGCAATGGGCAAGATTAAACGTGCGGTTACAGACAAAGAAATTTCCGAAGACGACCAGCGTAAATACGAAGAAGATATTCAAAAGGTTTTTGATAAACGTGGGGCCGAGGTTGATGCCATGGCGAAAGAAAAAGAAGCAGATATTATGTCTGTATAATTAAATCAAAAACAGATAACTGAAAATCAGGACGTATTTAATATGTTTAAATTATTTAAAAAGAAACAAGTCGCAACTGCAGATAGCGCCAAAGTTCCACAGCATGTTGCGTTTATTTGCGATGGAAATCGTCGTTGGGCAGAAATGCGTGGTCTGCCCCCATTGATGGGTCACCAGGCCGGAATTTCAAATTTTGAAAACCTGGTTGATTGGTTTATGAAGCGTGGTGTAACAACGATTACATTCTTTGTTTTTTCATCTGAAAACTGGAACCGCTCCCAAGATGAAGTTGATTTCTTGATGGATTTGTTCTACACAGAACTGCAAAAAAATATGCAACATGCGTTAGAGAAAAATATCCGATATCGCATTATTGGATCACGTGATAGACTGCCAGAAAAATTAGCAAAGCTATGCGATGAGCTGGAAGAGACATCAGCTGAAAATACCGGTGGCACTGTTGCATTTGCGTTGAATTATGGCGGCCAGCAAGAAATTGTTGATGCAGTAAATGCAGCAATCGCAAATGGTGAACCTGTCACAAAAGAAACGTTTGAAACATATCTGGACACAGGGGATTTGTTGCCAATCGATTTAATGGTTCGTACCAGCAATGAATGCAGAATTTCAAATTTCTTGTTATGGAAATTAGCATATGCAGAATTGCTGTTCTTGCCAGAACACTGGCCGGATTTAGTTAAAAACGAAAAATTATGGCAAGGTGTACTGGACGCATTTTCAAAACGAAATCGTCGTTTTGGTGGCGGGAAAAAAGCGAACTATACCGGGAAAAAATAAAGCAGACAAAAAAGGAAAGGAATATGTCAAACACAACAAAAAGAATTATCGCAGCAATCGTTATGGCCACGGCCGCTGTCGGCATCGCTGTTCTGCAACATTTTGGGTTCAGTGCCGTCAGATGGGCAGGTGTCGCAATTGTCTTTGCAATGATTGTTGAGTATATTTTATGTCTGAAACGTGCAGATCGCGATACGGTAAAATCATCAAAGATTGTGTTTGGGGGATTTTTAGCATGGTTGTGTTTGATGTTGGTTGCGATTTACTTCGTCGGTGCGCGCCCGTGGATTGTTTTGCTGTTGCTGTTGATTATTTGCAGTGCAGATATTGGCGCATGGTTCTTTGGTCGCTTAATTGGCGGAGACAAAATGTGGGAACGTATGTCTGCGGGTAAAACATGGTCTGGTCAAATTGCAGGCATACTGTGTGGGACATTCGCAGGTATTATGTATGGTTTGTTGGGGGCGGATACATTCATGCCACAGTTGATGTGGATTGGTATCAGTGTTTCTTTGTTATCTCAATACGGCGATATAACTGCCAGTTGGATTAAACGCAAACTGGGCATCAAAGATTTTGGTACAATTCTGCCGGGACATGGTGGTGTGCTGGACAGATTTGACGGTTGGATTTATGCGTTACCAATTGTTTGGTTGGTTATGTTATAAATAACACTTGTACAAGGAAAGGGTTAAGGGTATGCAGATTTTATTGACGATTGTTGCATTGTTGATTGTTCTGGGGATTGTAGTATTCGTACATGAATTGGGACACTTTCTGGCGGCGCGTTGGGCGGGCGTGCGCGTAGATACATTTTCAATTGGGTTTGGTCCTGCGATTGTAAAATGGCACGACAAACGTGGCACACTGTGGAAAATTGCATGTCTGCCATTGGGTGGATACGTTTCCATTTATGGCCAAGAAGATATGTTCAATCGCAAAAAATATGCGGAATTACCAGCTGATAAAAAGAAGGGACATTATTTATCTGCGCCTGCGTGGAAACAATTTATCATTATTGGTGCGGGTGTGTTTATGAACTTTGTGTTGGCATGGGCAATATATACATCGTTGTTCATGTTTCAGCCACGCTTGGTTGGAAATTCGCAGCTGCCAGTTATTGGCCAGGTCATTCAGGAATCTGTTGCGTTCAAGGCCGGCGTAAAACCAGGCGACACAATTGTTCGCATTGATGACGAAAAGATTACCAATTGGGGCGAAGTTGTCTTGGCCAAAGAATTGGCATCAAACCGCGATGCAGATGTTTTGGTTGTTCGCGAAGATAAATTGGTCAGCATAAAATTAAGCCCTGCTGAAAAATGGGGGATGATTGCAGACGGCAGTAAAAAGGCCGACCCAGAACGTCAAGATTTGTTCCGTGCAATGTATTCAGGGGCACGAAAAACATACTATGAATCAAAAACTTTGTTGGTCGTATTGAAACAAATCGTGACTGGCGAACGTTCATCAAAACAGTTGGGGTCGTTTATCACAATTGCAGAATATTCAGGCGCAGCAATGATGGCCGGGTTCTTTACACTGCTAAATCTGATTGCATTATTATCAGTCAATTTGGGCATCTTAAATCTGTTGCCATTACCTGTATTAGATGGTGGGTATTTGACGATATTAATTATCGAAGGTATTACGCGTCGTAAATTACAAGGGCGCGGTATGGAAATCGCGATTATGGTTGGTTGGATTCTGATATTTGGATTGTTTATATTAACCATGTGGAATGATTTGGCACGTGTTTTTGGACTGTAATAAATAGGTTATTTGCATGAGAAAGGTTTCTTTGTTTTCGGTTTTATTTGCGATGATGGCCCTGCCCGCCTGGGCAGCGGTGGTGTCGCGTATTGATGTGGTTGGTAATCAGCGAATGGATGCAGAATCAATTCGCATATTATCAGACGTCAAAATTGGCGATAACGTTGGCGAAGCACGCAGCAATGAAATTGCAAAAAAACTGGAACAAAGCGGATACTTTTCACACATTAATGTGCGCATGTCAGGCAATGTGTTAAAAATTAATGTTACAGAATCCCCAATCATCAACATGGTTACAATCGAAGGAAATGATGAGGTTTCAACCGATGATTTGAAAAAAGAAATCAAGACCAAAGAACGCACGTCATTTGATGCATCTGTCATTGGTGGTGATGTGCAACGTATGTTGACCATATACCAGCGCAAAGGATTCTTTGGCACCAAGATTGAACCACAAAAAATTGAATTAGACGACAATCGTGTAAATGTTGTATATGAAATTACCGAGGGGCATCCAACATGGATTTCCGATATCAAATTTGAAGGTAATAAAAAATTCAGTGACCGTACACTGCGTGGTGAAATTTTATCACGTGAACATGCATGGTGGCGTTTTATGACTCAATTTGATACGTTTGACGAAGATCGTATTCAATACGATGGTCAGATGCTGCGTCAGTTCTATTTACGTAATGGATATGTTGATTTCCAGGTAAAGAATACAAATGGTACATTTACACCAGATCGTGAATATTATTCTGTTGTCTTTACTGTGGACGAAGGGGAAAAGTATAATTTTGGAAAATTAACAGTAAACAACCCATTCCCTGATGTTCCAACAGAAGTATTAGAAGACGTAATTGTTATGCGTGATGGTGATACATACAATGTTGACCAAGTGGACGAAACTATGTCTGCGCTGCGCAGTGCGGTTGCAGAATATGGATATGCGTTTATTAATGTTGAGCCTGTGCCGCAAAAAAATGACGATGCGAAAACAATTGATTTAGAATTTAAAATTCAAAAGACAAATCGTATTTATTTGAACACAATTAATATTTTAGGGAATGTGCGTACATTTGACAGTGTTATCGAACAATTAATTCCAATGCGTGCAGGAGACCCATTTTCACTGCAAACGATTGAAGAAGGTCGCCAGAAGTTGATGCGCACACGTTATTTCAAAGATGTTCAAATGGTTCCGACGCGTGTTGCGGATTCAAATATGATGAACCTGGATATCAAGGTAGAAGAGCAACCAACCGGCGAATTATCAGGTGGTTTTGGGTGGTCAAACATTAACGGTTTCATGGTTGATGCCGGAATTACTGAAAACAACTTTATGGGACGTGGCCAGGTTGTACAATTGCGTGGTTCAATTGCAGAATATCAAAAACAGGCCCTGTTTAGTTTTACAGAACCATATCTGTTTGGTCGTCAGTTGTCGGGCGGGTTTGATGTATCATATACTATGTATGATTATTCATCACTGGGCAGTTTTGGTTATGACCGCGACAGTTTGATGGTTGCAGGGCGATTGGGGTGGCGTTTGACAGACCACTGGACCCAGAATCTGCGTCTGTCTGCATCTTTTGACCAGAACTATGATATTCAGGTTGATAGTGGCTGGCAAAAGGCAAACCTGTATACACTGGGGACATATTTCAGATATCATAATCTGGATACAAATTTCCAACAAAATACCCATACGGGTGTGGTTGCGAATATGGGAATTGCATATACCGGGTTTGGTGGTACGGAATCATTTATGCGATACAATGCAGATATTATCGGAATGGTGAATTTCTGGAATGACAGATGGCAATTACGTTCATCGCTGGATTTCGGATATATTCAGCCACTGGACGGTGATTATGTATCACGTGTTTATCGTTATTTCTTGGGTGGTGAAACATTGCGCGGGTTTGATGTTGCGGGTGTTGGTTCACGAAATTGGTTGTACAAAACGTATGCATTGGGCGGTTTGTGGAAATTAAATGGTTCAACCCAGCTGAATTTCCCAATCTTTATCCCAGACGAATATCAGATTAAGGGATTTGTATTTATGGACTATGGCGTTTTGGGCAAACCACCATCCCAAGAAGATTACTATCCTGCCAATATACACGATGAAAGATACAGAAATGATATTGATGATAATATCAGAACGTCGGCGGGCGTCGGAATTTATTGGAATACACCAATGGGGCCAATGAATTTCAGTTGGGGTTGGCCATTAAAGATGAATGATTATGACCGCGAACAACGCTTTCTGTTATCATTTGAAACACAGTTTTAGCCTTGACGCGCATAACGGAAATTTTTTATAATTGATAAAAAGGGAAGGAGTATGCATATGAAAAAGGTATTCTTAGGATTATTCGTTGCATTATGTTTGGCGGGCTGTGGTCAGGTTTATGACCGCGAACCGGTTGGTGTTGGGTTTGATAATAATGAATTAAAACTTAGCCCATGCGCATGCATAATGGTATATCAGGCATAAGATATAAAATTTGGAGGGGCGTCAGTTGGATTATCCAGGCGGATTTGAAACACCGGCATTCCCTGCGGGTAAACGGATTGTCGTTTCCCGATTGACTGGTATTGCAGTAATGTCTGTGTTTCTGGCAATTGTTTTTGTGTGTGGTATGATTTTATGGGCACAAAAATCTGTCACTGTACATCCTTTCTTGGTGTCTGTTGATAATCTGACAGGCCAATGGGCAGTTGTGGGGCATCAGCATGAAGAAATTAAGCAAGTATCTGCAACGCGCACGTTACAAGAATCTGTGATTGCAAAATTTATGCGCAATTGGTTTTTGGTAACAACAGAAGAAGTTAATACTGCATTGTGGCAATCATGCGAACGCGAAACAGAATGTAACCCGAAAAATAAAACAGGTATAGATTCTGGGAAATGCGCACTGTATTGTATTGCAGGCGATAATATCTTTAATCGATTTATCCAAGACGTTGTTCCTGTGTATCAGATATCAGTGATGGCAGGAGAAATGTTGGGATTGGATATGGCATCATTGCAGATTTCTCCAATTGGTGATATTTCAGAAAGTGGTGGAATGTGGAAAATTCGTGCGGTAATAAAATCTAGTATTGCAAAACCAATTAACATCTTGGCATACGCCAAGGTTGAAAGAGATATTAATAATTATCCACAGACATTGGGATATTTTGTTGCTGATTTTAATGCATATAAGATGAACAGATGAAAAAGTTGATGCTATTTTTTTGCAGTTTGATATTAATCGCACTGATGTTCGGGGCGTTGTTTTTGTCGGGCGCAATTTATGAAACATCAAATAAGGCAACCGTTGAAACATATTTCTTTCAACCCGATGATTCTTTCCTAAGAAGACAGGCGACCCCAAAAGCCTTGACGGATATATCAGATGATGAATTACGCGACATGTTGTTGAGTAAATATATTACAGAATATTTCTATGTCACTCCTGATGTAGAAGATGTCAACAGGCGAACAGCGGGTAAAAGTCCGTTGGCGCGTATGTCTGTAGTAAAAGTTTTTGAGTCTTGGTTAGAAAATGTAGCGCCAAAAATAGAAGAAATGGCACAAAAAAATATGTTGCGAACAGCAAAACTGATTAGTGTTACACCACAGGCAGGTAGTGATAAATATTGGCGTGTAGAATACGAATTGAAAACATGGGAACGACCAAACGACCTGGCAATCAGCCCAATTGTTACACGTGGCGAAATGTATATGCAGATTGTTTTTAAACCTGGCATTCGACAAGAATTTCGAGAACATAACAAAGTGGCGGAATATTTAGAAAATGGGGGTGACCCGGCAGCTTTGTTTATGTTTGGAATAACTGATTTAACAACCCAGGATGATGAATAGTGTTAAAAAAATTTTTGCTTTTAGGATTAATTATTACACTTGTGAACGTGCCTGTATGTAGCGCGATGGATTTTGACGATTTTGCAATTGTTGACAGCGAAAGTGCAGACGTCACAATGGAAGATTTTGAAATGAATTCTGACGCAGAACCTGCAAATGTGGGTTCGTTTGATATCGCAGGAATTATGCTGGGGATGTCATACGATGATGTTTATAATCAATTCTTTGGTGTTCGTGGACTGTATACGCCACGTAAGAAAAATGCAATTATATATACAATTCATCAGGATTGGAAATATAACCTGGATTATGAATGCCGGCAACAAGGAACATTTATTCCGCATGAATTAAAGGAATGTATTAATTCTTTGGCAAAAAATCGCGGTTTGATGTATGCATCAGAAGTACATTTGGAACGTGAAAATACTGGCGAAACTATTGTTGTGTATCTTACCAGCAATGCAAGTGATAACCGCGTATGGCGGGTTGTATACAATAATGATGTTAACGAACAAGAAGGCGCAGGTGATAAATTTGCAAAACAACGCGAAAATAAAATTTTGGCGTTTTGGCAGAATGTCCTAGATAAGTATGGTGCACCAAATTCAGGTGATGACCGTTGGCTTAGCAGTACGAATTCATATGATCCAATGTTGATTGCATATTATGGTGCATTAGATCTGGTTGACAATGGGCGCAACGCAACAGATCAAGTAAAAAACACCCAGGCTGCACGTGAAAACTTTAAGGCAAAACCTTATGCTTTCTGATACTTCATATTCGCGCGGGTTATTTGCAGAATTTTTAGCACGTATGTATTTACGATTTCATGGTTATCATATTATATCTAGCAGGTATATTACAGGTAAACATACTAATCGTGCCGAGATAGATATTATCGCAAAGTATGCTAAAACTATGGTTTTTGTTGAAGTAAAACAAAGAAAATCAATTGAATGCGCATGGGATGCAATAACACATAAACAGATTACACGACTGCGACGTGCTGCTGAAACATATATTTCACGAACGGGGTGGCATGGAGATGCACGTTTTGATGTTATAATTATTTGTGGATGGCGGATAAAGCACATAAAAAATGCGATATAAATATTGCATGTTAGATTTTATTCCTGTATAATACCTGTCATAGAACAACCCAAAAGGAGAAAACATGAAAAAAATTATGTTAGCATTGTTTGCTGTTCTGACATTGGCAGCATGCACAGGTTCTTATAAATCAGGGAATTGTGAATACGACTTCTTGTTGCACAAAGATATTTCTGTTTCAAAAATTATTGGTAACATGACAGGTGGTTGTTAATTTTTATCAGATAAACAAAGCCGGCAATTGCCGGCTTTATTTTATATCAAGAAAATTAAAATCCCCCGAAATGGGGGGATATTTTATTCTTGTCCGAACACACAATTTTTATAACCTATGTCCCCTAGATTACCCCAACAGGTATCTGTTGGATCTGATGTTTTCTCACCGCGTGGACCATATAACATTTGTGCCTGGGTGAATGCAATATATCGCCCTTGATCACGATGGGTGGTATAGAATGGCTTGCCAGACTCGCTGCCGGGACATGAATATTTTGATGTGTCACATGGCGCACAGTACTGTTGATTTGCTGGTAAATATTGCCCTGCAGAACACTGAACAGGGACTGGTTCCGCAATACCCATTTCATCTTCATACGCCCCAGCAGAACATGACGTTTGCTTTACACCTGGACACCATTTGTCAGGAGGACATAATAAAGCCATATTGTAAAGCATATTACGATCTTTGTTTTCACAATATGTATCACTGTATCTTTCTTTTAAATAATAACCTGGATTTACATTTTTGTAATACACACGTCCGCCAATATCATATCGCCCTGTTTCGGTGTTATATTTTACGCCTTCGTCAACAAAAGAATTAGAACGCAAATTTTTTACGTGATACACGATTACGCAATCGCTAATCTTTGATTTACCTTTTAGCGAATCCCATGTTGGAATATATGTGCTGTCTAAAATTTGTACAGCATTTTCAGCGTCATTGGCATAATAAGTATCTGGATATGTTGAAGGTGTTCGCCACACCTGGGGCGTAGATGCAGGGCATGGAATTTTTTCCGTATCGCCAATGCAATAATGACCCGCAGGGCATTCGTGACATTTTCTGTCCGCCAGGTATTGTCCACCAGGACATGATGTCGGAATTGTTATACATGCAGATGCATTTGTTCCACCTGTTGCGTCATATGTTGTCTTGCCATCGGGACATGGGGTGCGACCATTTGCTGTTGTTGGGTTGAAACTGAATGTGCCACCAATGCAATACGAATCAATTGGACATGCCACACAGGTCTGTTTATTTGCCGGTAAATATTGCCCAGCAGGACACTGAATAGATTTAGGGGTGATTCCTTGATCAACTGTTTTTGGATATCCGGTGTAACCAGTATCACAGACATAACCCGTTGGACATGCCGCACAAGAATTGGAATTTGCTGGCAAATATTGTCCGGCAGGACACGTCACCTGTTTATAATAAATTTTGTTTCCAAAATAACACTGCGTCTCTTCTTTGGCACCAATGTCAGAGTCAGAAAAACCGTTCGGACACTGTGTTTTTCCTTTGTTTTGGTCAGTACAATAATATCCCTTAGAACAAGCCTGACATTCTGTTCCTAGTTCTGCATAGGTACCTGCTGAACATATTTTTATTATTTCTGAAGCACTAAGACATTCAGATACCCCACGCGCCCCAGATTTACCATCGGTACTTTTTCCTGTGGGACATTTTGAGATGCCACCATCAGATGTTTCGTTAAAAACAACCGCGCCACCACTGCAATAACTGTCCACGGGGCATGTTTTATCACATACTAATGTTCCTTTGGCCAGATATTTACCTGGCTGGCAATTAATGGATATTGCTGTTAACCCCTGAGCTGTTTTTGCAGGATATCCACTGAATCCTGAACATGTATATCCTGCAGGGCATGCTGCACAACTGTTCGAATTCGCTGGCAGATACTGTCCCGCACGACATATTGCCCATTTATATTTAACCTTGACGTTATTAACTTCGTAATAACATTCTTCTTCTGTTTTTGTGTGATCTGCTGAATTTGGGTAATCTGTTGGACACTTTCTAGACTTGGCCAATCCACCCGGACATGACGAGCCAGCAGGACATGACAAACATGTATAGTTTTCCAAATATTTGCCTGCAGGACATGTATTTTCGGCCTTTTTACACGCAGCAGAACTGGATTGTCCAACCTTGTCCATGGTAATAGTGCCGGATGGACAAATATTTTTTCCACCAGCTGCTGTGGCGTTAAATTTGAACGTGCCACCAGGACAATAATTATCTACCGGGCATATTGCACACGCCTGCATTCCTGCGGGCATGTATTGGCCTGCACTGCATTTAAATGTTTTGGGGGTTAACCCCTGGTCCGTTTTTGCAGGATATCCACTGAATCCCGAACATGTATATCCCGCAGGGCATGCTGCACAACTGTTCGAATCCGCTGGCAGATACTGTCCTGACTTGCAATTCGCTTGTCTGTAATAAACTTTGGTACTGCCAGCCCAGTAAAAACAAACGTCCTTGGTTGCTGCGCCACTGTTAGATTCAGGAAAACCACTGGGGCACAAATACACCCCTTTTGAATTAAGAGATGTAGTGATCTTACCCCATCTGTTCTTACAACCTGTTTTTACATCATCGCCCCACCAGGTAAAATTCCCGCCCCCCAGACAATAACACCCAGGCTTACAATCATGATTTCTTAGAGAATTTCGATACTGTCCCGCGGGAGCTTTTTTTGCAGCATCAGCAACATTTATCCCAGTAAATAATAAAACCAAAAATATTGAAAATATGCGCATCATTGATAAATTTTTCCCCTCGTTATAGGGATGTTAGTATTTTTCTATATCTATTGTCAATTAATAAAATTTTTTATAAAAATACATAATCTCGCCAAAGGGCGAGATTTTTATCGAGTGTTTTGTACTTTATTTTTTTGTTCTTGTTTCAGCGTTTCTATATCGCGTTGCAAATCACGAAACATGTTGAAATTGCGTATCGCGCCAATCGCCCCAACAGTTGTTGGTATTGCGCACAAAGCTGCGCCAATGCTGTCTTTTTCACGCATTGCTAAAATCGTCATTCCCAGAAAGAATGAAAAACACAAACCGTTTGACACCAGCATAACGCCTGTTGTCAGCAAAGCGCTTTTTGTATCTTTTGTCCGTTGTTCTAAATATTTTGATTTCAGGTTGTTTTGATTCATATTATTACCTTGTTTTATAATTATCGCACAGGCTTGCGATTTCACGCGCATGATTTAATGCAGATAATTGTTTAACATGCGCCACTTCATTAGATTTAACAAAAGTATGCGCATATTTCTTGTTACCTTTGTTGTCTATATATACCTCTATCATTTTTTCGCCAATCATTGGATACAGCATATCCTTAAACAGACAATTCTTATAACTAAGCACGCATCGTTCATCGCATCCATTACATCTAACGGTTTTGTATAAATTAATTTGCGACAGTGGTGCAAACTTAG
Source organism: uncultured Alphaproteobacteria bacterium (assembly GCA_904502245.1). Lineage (GTDB taxonomy): Bacteria > Pseudomonadota > Alphaproteobacteria > Rs-D84 > Rs-D84 > Enterousia. The sequence goes on from CAJGDN010000026.1 coordinate 11,820, forward strand.
TATTTTTTGAAATTCCAATATTTGCCTTATGCTTTTGTGTAAATGGCATTTATCTACCTTTCTTTCTTGTTTGTTCGGATGCAAAGGATAGCATACCCCGTCAGAAAATCCAACAAATTGTAAAAAAA
>CAJGDN010000027.1 GCA_904502245.1 uncultured Alphaproteobacteria bacterium
AAGCAGATAATAATCTTTTAATATTTTTCCTCCGTTCTTTATGTTTCTATTATATTATTTGAACAAATAAAAAACAATGGGAATTATTTGGCGGTCGTCCATGGTGTGTCATTCATGATTAAATAATATAATTCTGCCTCTGGTGTGCCAGGGTTGCGTAATATTGGACGTACAACAAAGATATCTACATTACATGGTGTGTTTGTTTCGTTTTGGTGTTCAGTCAAATCTTCGTGAAATTTGGCAGCAAAATCCATTGCCTGCAGGTAAGCGGCATCGTCGTCGGCGGCGCTGACAGAATCTCCGGCCCACATTAACCACATGCCATAGTTAATAACGTTGCCTTGTTCCGGTATGTCGTCAGCAGACAGTAATAATAACGGTGAGAATTCAACCCCGCTGGTATAGTCGCCGGTACTGGTTTCTGTGCGATCATAAAAATCGCCTGCTATTTTTAATGCAGTGTAAAGAATTCCTGTGCTGGCCCCTGCTTTTGCTACGACGCCTATGTTACGCATTGTAGACATATATAACCAATCACGAACGCGGCCGGCGATTGAGCTGCTGCGACCCAGTTTTGAAGCGTGATGTATTAGTTTGTTTCCAGAAAACGCTGATTTAGTGGCGCGTGCCAGGCGTACAGCCACATTGCCACGTTTCGCATTGCGCAATAGCCGCAGTGAATTTCGGTATGCGCTAAGTTTTTTAAACGTTTCCGCATATTTCTGGTATTCTTTGACGTTGTCTAATTTTTCCAGTTGCTTTGCGGTGTCTTTTAATTTATCTAATTCTTTTGTTAAATCGGTGATTTTTGCCTGGTCTGCAACTTTGTCTAATTTACTGATTTCAGACGTTATTTGTTCTATTTTGTGTGTTGTTGTTGCCCATTGGCGTACGGCCTGGGTTCCGTTTTCCAGTGTTTTTATAGTGTCGTTAATTTTGTCTAAATCTGATGTTAGGTTTGCAATTTTTGTGGCATCAGCGATTTTGTCTAGTTTGTTTATTTGTTCTGTTAGCTCTGCTGCACGTTTTGTTGCCTTAATCCAATCTGCGTTTGATTCAATATTGCGTAAACCTTTCATTGTTTTAGACATATTTTTAAATGCCTTTGACGCTCGCGTTGCTTTGGTTGCGCCTGCAATGGCAGTATATCCGCCAAATGTTGCAATAGATATAACTACATCCAGGGCAACTTCGGCCCACATTATCCACCCCAGGTCAATATCACCAGCAACATAATAGTCATTAGAATCGTCTCCAACTGTTTTGCTGACGGCACGGTTTATAGAATTGTTGTCTGCTGCCAGGGCACTTTTGTTTGTGCAATTCATGCCGTGTGGGTACAGTTCATCAATGTTGTCATGTATGTATTTCATTGATACTGTGTTGTTTTTTTGTGGACCAACAAATTTGTCCAGGCTGCCATGTTCGGTGATGATAATTCCGTACCATGCTGGGTCTGTGTTGGTCCAGACGTCTTCACCGGGGCCAATACGTGGATTTGGATCGGATTGTGGCAGTGTGCGTTTGCTGGACATTTGCAGGCGTTGTTTTAAAACCAATGGTTGTGTTTCATAATTTACGACGATATTTCGTCCCCCAGGAAATGTGTATATTATAGGTAAAAACTTAATAGTGTCTTCATCGTTAATGTTTTTGATTTCTGGGCATTCCAGAACGCGCTGTAAAACAGTTTTGTCCGCAAACGTTACGGTTATCCACTGTTGGATTGTTAATTCATCATCAGATTCTTTTACATTATGTGCGGTGCTTGCCAGCGCGTCTGCAAATACGCCGGTTGCACATTTTGTATCATTGTTTGAAAGTGTTGTTTGAATTTTTTTGTATGTTATAACAGGTCCAGAATCAGGTACTGTGGTGTCAGCTGTGGCCAGCCCAACCGCCCAGCTAGACATTGGTAAAAAAAGACAACACAAAATATATAAAAATGTTTTTAACATCTATTTTATCAAGTATGGTCCGTCCATAACCATGACCTGTTGGATGTCAGCGATTTCCCCAGGAATTAATGATATTGCACCGGCGGCTGCGCCAAGAACCGCTCCTGCAATCCAACCATATACAGGGATTGCAGTGGCCGATGCCCAAGCAACAGATTTTAGGGCTGTTGCCGCTGCGATTAGCCCGCCTGCTTTAATAGCGGCGGCTGTGGTAATTAATGCGAATGTGCCGCCGCCAACGCCTGCGGCGATGGCCCAACCTTCTTTGTCGGTGGCGTCTGGTTGAACATTTAATGCCACAACGTATGCGGCCAGGCCTTCATTGCTGCATGCCGTGTTGTTCAAGGCGTTCGCAAAACTCTGTGCTGCGCCAATTGCGCTGTGCAGGTTATTAAATTGTACAATACTTTCAGATGTTGATGTCGTTTTATCCATCAAGACCAGGCCGGGAAATGCGCGGCGGTTGTTACCTTCTTCAAAGTCCAGAAAATATTCGTTTTTTGCACCGCCGTATTGCGAAAATGCGCTTTGCCCTGCGATGTTTACCGCGGCGTCATCGTCCAGGTTGTCCCATATTGTATGGTCGGAACATTCGTCTGACCAGTACAGTTTTGGAATGTCAGACAGTTTTATAACTTCACCAACAGACAGGGTTGGTTTGTTGTACAGCATTATGCCAGTCGGAATGTTTATGTATTGGAATAGATCTTCCATTTTAAATTGAAACGCATATGTTTTTCCGTCGCGTGGATACCATACTTTGCCGTTGGCAACCTTGGTCAAGGTATTAAGGTCTGACATACAGTTTAAAAGAACGTTCGCGGCGATTAACCCCAAGATTTTTGGTTTGTTTTGTGTCGCGCCTTCTTGGGTCAACATGGATGATTCCTTGAAGATTTCTTCGGTCATTGCGCGTTGAAAATCTGGATTGTCTGAAACGCGGCGCATACAATCACCCGCAATGTCAGCATGCGCATTGTTTAAACATATAAACAATGCAAATGTTGCAGAAAAATATTGTATAAGTTTCTTCATTTTTATGCCTATAATATGAATAATATCTCGCCGGGAACTGTTTCTGTTGGGTTGTTGCTTAGTAGTGGTTTTTGGGGTTGTGTAGTTGTGTTTTTTTGTGTGTTTATTTCTGTTTTTCCAGAAGCGTTTTTTTGTGTTGTGCTGGATGTGTCTATCTTTATTGGTTTATATGCACTGGTGTCCTTGAATGGGGCATATCCTTCGGCTGCGTTTTGCATGCGTTCTGTAAAAGACAAATCAGCATATGTAGTTGGAAATGCAGAAGGACCTGTGGCCTTTAAATTTTGCAGTTCTTGTTCGCGACGCTGAACATCCAACGCCCATTCTGGTTGTTTTTCAGGGAATTCAACTTGTGTGCCTGTGTTTTGCACGGTTGGTGTAGGGATGGTGGCCGTTGGGAATGTTGCGCCGGCAATGTTTGCGCCAGCATGGGCATATTTGCGAACATAATCAGAAAATGCAGTGTCCAGATATCCAGCGCATGCGGTTGCATAATTCCCGCCCGGCATACGGGACATTTGGGTAATTAACGTTGGGCGAATGTCGGATAGTGTTGCGTTTGCACAATCGTTCATTGTTGCACAAATTGCTGCAACAAGGTTGGTCGTGACACGCTGGCAATCAGTTGTTTCAATATCTGTTCCAGTGGCATACACAGGCGTTGGCATACGTTGATTATACGGTGCGTCTGGTGTCCAAAATGGGTTTGATGAATATGTTTGAACGTTTTGAATGTTCCCATATTTTGAGAATGGCGCAACACCCCACGCGTTGGAAAACGCAGTGCCAAAAAACATAAAGAATATCAGTAATAACGTGTGCTTAACTCTCATTCTCTGCCCTTGAATGTGTATCATTATAACAAAAATACTGTTGTGATGAAAGATAAAAATCCACCCATTAAAAAGAATGGCGCAAAAGGTATATATTTTTGTTTATGTCGGTGTGCCCATATTGCGCCGGTAATACATGCAATAATTAGTGCTAATGACAGACCACTTGTTCCCAGCCATAACCCGCCAACGCCAATTAGTTTGATGTCGCCCATGCCGATTGGTGTTGTGTCTGGGGATTTGCGTTTTTGCAAGCGTTTATCGTATAGTGCACCAATAGTTGATGTTAATAAGTAGCCAAATGTTGCCGCAATAACAGCATCGGATAAATCTATTGGAAAAAATGGAAAAAAAGTAATTAGTAACAGCCCAATTAGCATTAATGGAAATAAGTAAGCGTCAGGTATAATTCTGCGACGAAAATCAATAATGGAAATTTTTATGCCACAATATGCTGCAATCGCCAGTAAAATGATAAAAAATATGTAAAAAATCATGTTTTTACCCCTTGCCTTTCGAATCGGATATATGCTACACTTATATTATAATGTATAACAAGGGTTTTGTGAAATGAGTAAAGGCTGGGACAGCATTGCATTAAAAAAGTTAAAGGCATTAACCGGAAAAGGGCTTTCTACATCAGAAATTGGTAAGCGTTTGGGAATGTCCAAGAATGCCATTGTGGGTAAATTGAATCGTTTGGGATGGAATGCCAAGGCGGGCGGCGCAGCAACAACAACCAAAGAAACAGAAAAAAAATCAACCGCTAAAAAGACTTCGGAAAAGTCAGCTGTTAAAAAGACTGAGACAAAGTCCGCTAAGACCGTTGAAAAGAAGGTCACAGCGACTAAGGTCGCGTCCAAGAAGACCGAAACAAAAGTGGCGGTAAAGGCGGAAACAAAAAAAGTCGTAACGCCAAAGATAAAAGCGGATGTGAAAAAAGCAGAGCCAAAGGCGGCAATGTCTAAGAAGGACGAAGCAAAGAATTTGGCAATGCATCAGCGGATTATTCAGCATTCGTTAGAAATGGCAAATCTGAAACCGAATCAATGTCGTTGGCCGATTGGTGATCCGGATTCGGAACATTTTCATTTCTGTGGCGAAACAGTTTTTGTCGGTAAACCATATTGCTATGAGCATTGTAAACAGGCATATCAATTTACACCGCCAAAAAAGAAATAATTTTATTCGGGGTATAAAAAATGCAAAATGCGAGAGAGAATATTAATCAGCCACTTAGCTATACCGAATATGATATATCGGGGAATGTTTTTCGTGCGTATTATGATGCCGATGGCAAGATGGTTTTTGTCCTGGATTTTACAGAAAGTGCCGTTAAGCCAAATGTTTTGCTGGTTATAAACCCGGTTGGTAATCGCAAGTGGGATGATATTTTAATGAATGATTATGGGGTTGATTTGGAAACTGTGCGCCCCAAGAAGGACAATAAATATCAAAAGCTGGATATCGAATATACTGGTTTGGCAGAATATGATGAATTAATAAATACATATAAATCGGGGGCGGATTTATCGGTCGCAGTTCAAAATTTATCGCGTTTTCATGATGAGGCGGCACGTCGTGCAGCATATGAACGTCTGGGGGCAGCAGAGGTTCAAGCGAATAATGCGCGTGAAACAATTGAAAAAACAAAAACTACAATATCTGAATTACAGTCCAGATTAAAAGTTTTACGAAACAAGTTGCTGTCACAACGGCGTGAAATTGGGCGCGAGCCTACTAAACAGTCTGCGGCCAAGATTTTGCGCACCGAAACACAGATAGATGCAGCAAATGATAAATTGGCGCGTGCAAAAAAGCGTTTGCAAAAAGCGCAGCGTCGTTTAGCAAATGCCGAAGAAGAAATAGATGTTACAAATAAGATTTTAGCAATACTGGAAGAAAAGATAGCGGATGTGGATAATATGATGTTGCCGGTAAAGCCGGTGCCTTCTGATGTTATTACTTTTAATCCAGTGTTTGATGATGAAAAAGCAAAAGAAGAAAATTATACAGAACCAAAGGCGGAAGATATGGCCGACGAAGAAGTAAAACCATTATTTGATACGGATCCAAAAATATTGAATGACGAAATTGCGTTTAAACCGGTTAATTTTGGTGCGCCTGCGGTTGTAGCAGAGGAAGAATTGCCAGCTGTTGTGGAAGATGAGTTGTTGCCTATGCCAATGCCAGAACCACAATTGCCTGCCCAGGCGGTTGATTTTGCGCCAGTTGTTGATGTTCCAACTCAGGTTCCAGATGTGGTTGAGGCAGATAATGATGTCGTGCCGCTGTCGTTTGTCCCACCTGTCGCTTCGGAAGAAGTTGTGTTTGAGCCTGAATCAGAAGCGGTTGCGCAACCTGTTTTAGAAACTATTACATCTGTTTCAGAGCCTGCGTCCAAGATTGATTCTGAATTGTTGCCAGAAATAGATGTGCCTGATTTTCTTGATGAACAATCAGGTGCACCTGTCGCAAATGTTTCACAACATGTATTGCCAGAACAAGAACAACCCCAGATTCAATCTATGTCTGAATTCGAGGCGGTGCCAGTTGAAACCTCAATGCGTCCAGTTTCGCCGATTGCAGGACAAGAATCTGAAAATGCAGCTGTTCCGATTTCAACAGACAGGCAAAAACCAACGGCTTTGTACTATTTCTTGTTAATGGTTTTGATCGTTTTGTCTATATTTACGCTGTGGTTTTATCAGAAATCTGCGAATAAGTCTTTGCCGGTATTGGGCGCAGAAACTGTTCAGGCCGTTGTAATAGAAGAAAGTGCTGTGGCCTCTGCCCCGGTTGAGGATGCCACGGAAGATGCAGAACAACCTGTCCAAGAAGCAGTTGAAACAGAACAAGAGATTTTGGTTGAAAATGCCCCTGTTGTCGAAGCGGTAAGTGTTGATGTTGCACCACAGCCAGTTCCAGTAGTTGAACCAGAACCTGTACAGGTTGCGCCTGTGGTTGATTTGCAGCCCGTGCCAATCGTCGAATTAATTGACGCGGCAATCGCAGAATCAGATGTTCCAGAACCAATAATTGCGCCGGTGCAAACAGAATCTCCTTTTTTGGAAAGTGAAGAAAAAACAAAATCAAAAGTTTTAACAGAAGAAGAGATTTTGGCAACCAAACCTGTGTACGGTGTTTCGCAGAATGAAAAGATGTTTGTAGCAGCAGACGATTATCAGTCAGATGCAGCGGATGTTGTTGCTGGCCAAGAAAACGTAATGCTTAATAATGTGTATGAGGAGATGGCAAATACGCAAATTATTAGACCAGAACTACAGGTGGTAAACGAGATTTTGCCGGATGCGGAATATCAGTTAGCAACCCAGGAAGTCTTTGCCGAGACAGAAACTGTTGATACATGTGCAGATGGCGCCGCGCCAGATATGAATGGTTGTTGTTCTGGGGAAGAATTGCGTGAATTGGATGACGAGTATATGTGTTGCGCAATTGGTACAGACGATTGTTTCCCGCCGATGATATAATAAAAATACCCGCCAAATGGCGGGGTTTTATTTGTGACGGATTAGTCGTTCGTTTAGTTTGTTCTTTTGTTTATGGTTTTTAGGGGCGATATATTTTTCAAAATCATGTTGTTGTTTGATTTTGATTCTATGTTGGGTGTTCAGCATAATGTTTAGTATAAGAATTGATTGTTCATCGCACGGAAAATGTATTGGTGCACACAGATAGCTGTTTATTGTGCGTGGATGGCCAGCAATGCGTAATATGCCGCCTGGTAATTGCCGCCCCCAATTAATAATATTTTTTTGCCATGTTAATCATAAGCGATTATGGTAATGTCGAAAGCAGTACTTGTCAAGAGCGCCTGAGTTATAGAAAAAAAGGTGCACCGTTTTGGTGCACCTAGGGATTTAACGTACCGAGTTTTGTTTAAACAATTCTTCGGCTTTGACCTTTTTTTCTTTGGTTTTGACATGTGTTAACATGGCGTCTAATGCTTTTCTTTCAAACAGCATGCCACGCAACATTGCCAGGGCGTTTGGATTCTTGTTATAGAATTCAAATACCTGTTTTGGGTCTGGATAACGTGCCGCTTCGGCCCAGATTGCCTGTTGCAGGTCGTCACGTGTAACTTCTACGCCATTTTGTGTGCCCCATTCGGCTAAAATCAGACCTAATTTAACACGGCGTTCTGCGTCCTTGCGTTCGGTCTTGTCGTCCCATTTGTGTTCGCATTTTTTATCGTCACAGTGTGCGTGATTGCGTTCAAATTCGGACTTTGCCATGTTGTATTCTTGTTCAACCAATGTTTCTGGCAGGTCTAATTTAACCTTGTCCGCCAAAACATCTAATATTTCGTCACGCATTTCACGTTGTGCAACGTCCGAATATTGTTCTGTCAAAATATTGCGGATGTGTTCTTTTAATGCGTCGACAGTTTCATGGCCAACCTGTTTTGCCAATTCATCGTTCAATTCTGGCAAGATGTGTTTGCGGATTTCGTGGATTTCAACTTCGAAACGTGCATCCTGACCTGCCAGGTTTTCTGCATGATATTCTGCAGGGAATTTTACATTAACATCAAATTTGTCGCCAATTTTGTGACCGATAATTTGATCTTCGAATCCTGGAATAAATGCACCAGAACCCAAAATCAGGTGATGTTTCTTGGCTTCGCCACCTTCGAACGCTTCGTCGTTTACAAAACCTTTGAAATCGATAACTGCGACGTCGCCATTTGCAGCCTTGTATTTTTCATCCTGCTTTTCCGCAACGCTGCGTGATTTGCGAATATTTTCCAGCGCAACATCAACTTCTTTTTCATCCAGTTCTGCAACTTTCTTGGTAACAGTGATTTTGGACAAATCAATTTCTGGCAGTGAAGGCAGGATATCGAATTCTAATGAATATTCTGCATCTTTACCGATTTCCCAACCAGCCATGTCAGCCTTGGGTGCGCCGGCCAGACGGATTTTTTTGTCAGCGATATAGTTGTTCAAATCGTCGTTCATTAATTTATCAATCGCTTCGCCGTATGCGGATGCATTGTATTTCTGGCGCAAAATGTTTAATGGAACTTTGCCTTCGCGGAACCCAGGCATTTTAACCTTTTTGCCGTATTCCATCAGGATTTTGTCTGCTGCGTCCTGTAAATCTTTGGCAGAAATAGTGCCATTAACTGAATAGTGTAAATCTTTGATTTTTTCTTTTGTAAACATATGTTTTCCCCTGTGTAAAGTAAGAATTGCCCCGTGATTATACAATGTTTTTAAATGAAAGCAATAATAAAAAAATCCCGTCGGGCGACGGGATTAAAAATAATGTGTTTTTTATCATTATTTCTTTGATGCTGCCATTGCAGCAGCCTTGGCTTTTTCATCTTCTTCCATTGGCATTTTACCGCCGATTGTCGCGAATGCCAATTCTGCCTGGTGCAAGCCCAATTCAACGCCTGCTGGTAATACCAGGTCAGTACCGTGAACCACGTCACCAATTGTCAGGTTTGCCAGGTCGATAATGATTTTTTCTGGGATAACGTCAACCAAACCACGCAATGCAACCTTACGTACTGCAAAGTTCAATGTGCCGCCCAGTTTCAGACCCTTTGAAATTTCAGCGTTGATAACTTCAACCGGAACAACAACGTTAACTGGTTTTTTTACGTCGATACGTTTGAAGTCGGCATGAATTACAGCGTCGCTTACTGGATGATATTGGATGTCCATCAGCATTGCGTCTTCTGTGCCTTCGCTGGTTTTAATTTGGAACAATTTTGTCCGCAAACCTGGTGTTTTCAATAACATATCAAATTCACGACCGTTTAATTCAATCGCGACAGGGGCTTTCTTTTCCCCATAGATAACAGCAGGGATATTTTTATTGTTGCGGATGCTGCGTGCGGCCCCCTTGCCTGCTGCGCTGCGAATTTCTGCGTTTAAGTTAATAGCCATTTTTTATTCCTTTTATAGCGTTTGTTTAAATTGTGCCCAGCCTCCAAGGGTGCTGTGCGGGGCGTATTATGACCTAAAAAACATAAAAAATCAAGTAAAAATCGTTAAATCTTTTGTAAAATTAAAAATCGGGCGCGACCATATGTCTTGTCGCGTAAAATTTCCCATTTTGTTTCATCAGGTTGGGTTTTGTTAATATTTTCTTGTTCCCAGATAATAATTGTGCCGGGTTTTACTGTATTACCTAACTTTTTTACCAATGATATACCCAATTCATGCATGTCGTATGGGGCGTCAATGAATATTAATGTGGCAGATTCACCCATTCTTGTCGCCATGGCGATGGCGTCACCCTGCACTATGTGTGCGCGTGTGCCAACAGACAGTGTGGCCAGGTTATCCTGAATTGTTCTGATTGATGTTGGATTTATGTCTGTGAATGTGACAGACGCGTTTGGATATCGTGATAAGCATTCTATGCCAAATGCACCACTGCCCCCAAACGCATCCCAGATATTTAATTCTGTGACAGATGTGTCTAAAATGCCAGATTCTAGCATGTTAAACAGTGCAATACGTGCGCGATTTTGTGTTGGACGTGCGTTCGGTGGCAGACGCAATTTGCGTCCACGATATATTCCTGAAATAATTTGCAATTTTGAATCCATACGATAAAGTATAAAGTATGAAATTTATGAATCAAGCCTTTAATGCAGCCAGGCGTGCGGCCATGCATGAAGATGTACCAATTGGTGCAGTTATTGTGCGTGACGGAAAAATTATCGCACGTGGTGAAAATCAGGTGCAACTGAAAAAAAATCCAACATTACATGCGGAAATCGTTGCGATTAACCGTGCGTGCAAGAAGTTGGGGGGTAAATTTCTGGATGGTTGCGATATTTATGTGACGCTGGAACCGTGCGCAATGTGTGCGACGGCGATATCTTTTGCGCGTATAAATAATATTTACTTTGCGGCTGCGGATGAAAAAGGTGGCGGTATTACTTCAAATGCGCGCGTATATGATACGGATCGGCATTTGTGGAAACCGATTGTTCATCAAATGCCGGAATTTGCAGAAGAATCTGCACAGATGTTGCGGGATTTTTTTCGTGCGCGTCGTGAAAAATAGTTGAGTTTAATTTTTGTAAAAAAAAATCCCGCAGTTGCGGGATTCTTTGTGTTCCAAAACGAATTAACGTTTTGAGAACTGTGTAGAACGACGTGCCTTGCGGTAACCGTAGTGTTTACGTTCAACAACACGGCTGTCGCGTGTCAAGAAGCCTGCGGCCTTTAACGCTGCGCGTAATTCTGGTTCGATTTTTTCCAATGCCTTGGAAATACCGTGTTTTACTGCGCCTGCTTGACCTGACAAACCGCCACCTTCTACCATCGCAACAATGTCATAAGATGTTTCGCGTTTTGTGATGCCGAATGGCTGTGCGATAATCATCTGTAATACTGCACGACGGAAGTATTCGTTTGATGGTTTGCCGTTAACTGTGATGTTGCCCTTGCCTGGCATCAAATATACGCGTGCAATGGAATCTTTACGTTTACCTGTTGCGTATGTCGCGTCTGTTAATTTTGGTGCAACAACTTTCTTAGCGGTTGCTTTCTTTGCAGGGGCAGCTTTCTTTGCTGTTGTTTTTGCTGCTGTTTTCTTTGCTTCTGCCATTATTCGCCCCTTTTGTTCTTACGGTTCAAGCCTGCGAAATCAATAACTTCTGGTTTCTGG
>CAJGDN010000028.1 GCA_904502245.1 uncultured Alphaproteobacteria bacterium
GCCATTAAATCCATTAGCTCTTTCGTCCATGAACGGTCATTTATCGCCTGGGTCAAAATATAATCCATCCCGTTTTTTCTAATTGGTGCAGATTCAGTCTCTGTTTCATGAATGCTCTTATCAAGTTTTCGCACATCCTCTTCTTGTAAAGAATATTTTGAAATAATATTTTCTCTCAAAAATCGTGGAATCGAACGTTTGCCTGATGCTACCAAGGACAAGCCTGCGCGAGTTAACCCTAAAGCCTCTGCTACTTGTGCAGAATTAGTTCTGTTTTTGGCGCAAAATATATCCAGCCAAATTCCGAACGGTGTTCTTTTTTTATCCATTTTTTAACCTCTTTGTTTTCTTATGACGTTTGCATTGTAAACAACAATTGTAAACAAGTCAAGTGTTTTTTGTAAATTTTAGTAATTTTTTTTACACCAACAATTTAAGCATACATCAGTTCTAATATTATATAAGAGGTCTTGATATGAAGAACAAAAGTAAATTACATTACCGTTGGGAGGATGATAACTTGGTGGTTAAACGGGATGGCGGTAAAAAACTTTCATTTCCAAAAGCAATGGCGGCTTATCATAAAAACGGGGAAGTTATTGTAATTTCCTCGCTAGGCAAAAAGGTTCGTGTTGATAAATACGGAAATCGCCGCTGGTGGTAGTACCCTAATTTTTATCTAATATAAAAAACCCGCAGTTTATTCCTTGCGGGTTTTGTTTATGTCCAGACATGAATTTTTTCATTTTTTCGGTTAAATATTGTTGTTGTGTTTTATTTTCCTCGGCAGAAAATAAAGGTTTATCCCTTTATTTTGTCTTTTGATAAAATGGACAATATTTTTCTACAAGCGAAGAGATTGTTGCGAGTGCTGCTTCTCTGCTGTTTTTTGTAGATTCATAACTGCCAATCTTCTTTCCGTTTATCTTAGAACAAACTTCCCTGCCGTTAAGTGTTGGTACATACTTATATTCATGGTTCTTATGTCTAAAGTACTCTGCTGCAAAAATTGTCATGTCATCCATATGTGGTATGTGGGCATCCATTACCCTTTCTTGTTTTACCCCTAATTTACAATTTGCAGAACATCCATGGCAAGTTCTTATATTTAGTGAAGGTATATGTTGTTCTATGTTAAAAGGACACTTGTAAGTAATTATACGTGCTTGTGCAAGGGCAATATCTCTGTCCGGCGTTGGCAGTATTGGCATTGCAATGCTTGCTTTGTTTATTGTGTTTTTTATTTTTCGACCGTTCAATGTTGGAACATAGTATTGTGGCGTATCCGATGATGTACGACCGTTGCCTGATGATAGTTCCTGTTTTAATATTTTTACTGTATCCAATGGATTTAGTTTTTTTGCACCAATTACACATTGTTTTTCACAGCCTTCACACATTTCTTGATATAAAAGAGATTGTTCTTTTACATAATTAAAAAATTCTAATAAAATGTTATATTCAGGCTGGGAAGGTGTCGCGCTGTAATATTTTGTTGTTCTGCCGTCTATGCTTAATGTTATTTCCTGCTCCATACCAAACGCTGTAACCATATCTATATCAAACAGGTCGGTTGTGCCTTTACGAACCCAAAAAATTTTACTGTTAGAATCAATAGGTTCTAATATATGGGTTCCAGGCTTTTTCATTTTCGCCTTTAATTCTGCAATTATTTCTTTCATTTTTTTTGCTCCGTTTTTTCTGAATTTTAGAGTTTGTTATTTCTGGTTTGCTTTAAGTCTGTAAATCATATTAAACAATTGTGCGGTATTGTCGGCGGTTGAAATTTGCCCCAACATGCGCTTTTCGGCCATATTTACAATCTTAAAAAACTCGCGTGAACGTATGCGCGTAAAAAAACGTCTTACATCACATTGTGTTTTATCCAATGCACTGCCGACTTCATGTTCGGTTATGTATTCGGTTAATGTGCGATTTCCATATCCATCACCTGATGCAGTACCGCGTTTTATGTTTATTTTGCCGTGGTGCTTTTCAATGTATTTTTCACCGCGTACAAAACCGCCGGCTCTTGGGGAAATATAACCTTTTTCACGGCGTTTTTGTGGTGCTTTGGCTTCGGCAAAAATTGTTAAACAATATGGGTAATCTGCCAAACCGTATTTAGCAAAAGTGTATCCTATATCACCATTAAAGCCAAACGTTGAAATTTGTACATCTTTGTCTGTGATAAATGCAGATGCAATATCGTAAATTTCCTGTTTCATTTTATTTGCTCCGTTTTTTCTGAATTTTAGAGTTTTTTATTTTTGTGGTATTGCGGTTTGTATTAACAGACCACGATATCCGTCAAGTAATGCGCCCAATTTTAGGCATGATTCCATTTCCGAACGTGTCAAGGTTGGCGTGCTTGTTCCCATATAAATGTTATTTGGGCGGATTATACGACCTGTTTTTTTATCACGAACAATCAATTTATGTACGGTTGCAGGTGTGAAATCGCCACCATTTTTGCCAACAGTATCCGATTGTACAGGTGTTAATTGTGGATTTGATATTAGTTGTCCGCCGATGATTGTGCCACCCTGTGTTGATTTTTTCTGGTTGCGTGTGGTGCCATTTAATATTTGTAAATATTTTGGTGTTTCTGAATACGCATTTAAGTACAGATATGCGACCAATTCATATTTTTCAGACCAGCGCACATCATTGTCTATGGATTTCTTGAGGTCTTGTGCCAATTTTTCATCCACTCGTTGTCTAGAGTAGCTTAATACGCCATAGGTGCTTTTAGTTGCAAAACTTAATTCACCACCATATCGCAATTGGTTGTTATCATAATTGTACATGATAAAACAACCCTGATTTGGAAACCAGTTGCCTAGCATATCATTTGTTAATGTTTCTTTTTTATATTTTCTGAACATTAGGTTTCCTTGTTTTTTATTTCGTTCTGAACTGTTGTTTAATGCCGGCCAGCCAGTTTTGTGCCTTTTGGAATATTGTCATTGGTGCGGTTGCTGGTTGTGCAGATTGCACTTTGGTTTCTTTCATGCATTTTGCCATGGCAACCAGTTCTGCATCACGTACAATTCGTTGTTCAATTGCGGTTATGATGTCTTTCATGTCTTGGTCTGTAAATTTGTACATGGTAATAATATCTTCTATATTAAATAATTGACCATCTGCACACAGGTGTAATGCACCGATATTGAATGCAACTTTGCCGTCTTCTTTTTCAACTATGACGCGTTTGTCGTTGATTGCACGAATTAACAGTTTTTTTGCGTCTGTGATTGATTTATATCGGTCGCCCATCAACAGTTCTTGCATTTCTGTATCTTCCCAATTACTGCGGGTAGCCTTGGGGGCATATCCTTTAATTTGTTTAAATTGGGCATCGTGTTTGATGTGTGATTCTATTTGTTCATCTAAATCTTTTAACTGTTCGTTATTCAATTTAAATAATGGTTTTGTGTCGTATTCTTTGCATAAAGTGCCGTCAATGTACAATTTTAAATTGTGAATTTTTGTTGCGTATTTACCTTTATGTATTACACATTCTGGGTCTGATATCATTGTTGATAAATATCTTACCGCAGTATTTGTTTTTTGCGGGTCAGCAATCATAATAATTAAGTCGCTGTAGGTATCTAAAATTACTTTGCCACTTGCCATATCTTTCTCCTCTTAGTTCGTTTTAGGGCTGGGAACCGAAACATCCGTATCCCCCATCTTACCCTTATAGATATAGCACAGATTTACAATTTGTCAATAGTTTGAGATAAAATGTTTTTTGGGGGTGAGAGCTATTTTAGTAAATCTTGAGTAAATCCATTGCCGATTATTTCGCTCATATAAAACGCCTCTTTTTCTTGAATTTGGTTCAAATAATTATTCATGGAAGACCTCATACCTCTATATGAAGTTACCCCTTTTTCGTCCTCATTATGTAAAATCACTGTTTTTACCAAATCCTCCGGCACAGAACTTTTAGTTGGATTATTTACCAAAATAGCATGCGTATGTTCGTGTGCCATGGCTGTGATTGCATCATCAAAACTTTCGCTAGGTTTTATTATATGGGTTCTGCCATTAGAACCAAACACATGTCCAGAGTTTAACGAAAGTTCTATATTACCGGTGTTATAGTCCGTACTTCCTCCAACACTCGTTCTTGTTATGGAGATATCAACAGGTGTGTCGGTCTTAAGTAAGATTATGGCTAAAACATCCTCTTTGTCCGCATCGCTTAGTGTTGACCACATTTTTACCTTCGCTAATAAATCTGGGTCATTTTTTATTATGTTCATATATTCGTGGCGACGACCGATTGCAATTCCGCGTGCTTTGTATGGGTCAAATTGTTTGGATGCATAATCTATTATGTCGTCATGATATTTTAACCATAGTGCATTTGCCTCTTGCTCATTCGCAACTGTAGATATTTTTTGCAGGTACTCGTTGCGTAAACCTATTAAATGACTATCGTTTGTATTTCCAACAAAACGCATTTCTTCATTCAATCTTTTTACAAGACTTTGTTGAATAGGTGTATAATTATTACTGGCTGTATTTGTGGCACGAGCTGCATCTGTGGTTGCATTTGCTGTTCTTGCGCCGTCCGTTGCTGCATTTGTTGTCGCGCGTGTTGCATCGGTTATAGGATTTATGTTTTCAAATATCCTTACACCGTCTGATGTTGTTTCAACTCGCAGGCCTTTTTGTTTGAAATAATCTGATAACCCTGAAATGTTTTCTGGTTTTTTTAGTTTTATGAAATAGTAAGCATCATCAACATTGTCAACCAATGTAATATCAATATCCTGTCCAGCAAGGGCGTGTTGAATTTTAAAATCATCAATTTTGGAAAAAGTTGTCGTTGGCACTTTACCAGTATCAAGTGTTTGCTGAAGCATGTCGGAAAAGCGGTTGCCCACTGTACTGCCTATTACAAATGAACTTTGTTCTTTGGGGCTGTTTCTGTACAATAAATGTCCCTGGATGTCATCAGCTTTTTTTGGAAAGAAACGGCCGGCATCTGTTAACTGAGAACCTATTACCCCTTTTGTGGAAACATCGTCAACAAAATGACCAAATTCATGGGTTGCAGCCTCCATCAGCTTGTCCATAGATGTTTTGCCGTTTGCCTGCTTAATCGTAGATTCTGATATTTGTATCGTAGGTTTGCCGTTGATGTGCGTATAACGGGCGACACCAGTCGTGTTGTCTGGAAAACTGGAAACAAATTCAATATTTACGTTATCTGTGACCCCAAGGTCTGAACCGTGTTTATTTAACAGATTGAATAAAAATCTTTGTTTTTGTGTGCTTGATAGGTTATCAAAATTTCTGTATGAGTTTAATAAACTTTCATCAGAAGCCAGTATTCTTAGCAGATTTTCTTGATAGAACGCTGCGTTGCTTTTTAACAATTCTACATCAACTGCGTTTGCCGCATATTTTTGCAGGTCAGCCATTGCATCTTTGTTAGCCTCTGCTGCTCTTCTTAGTCTGGATAATTCTGGGTCAAACGTTGAAAATTCGCCACGTATAAACAACAAATCATCAGAATCTGCAAATTGCTGTACGGTCATGTTTCCTGGTTTCATGCCCATTTTTAATTGTGCGATTTCTGCACGTTTTGCCGGTGTCAGTTTTTTTGTTAATGCCCTAATATCAGATTCTGACATGTTATCAACATTACGCAAAATAGTGTTGGCGTCAGTTGCGGCAAGTTCGTCTAAAGAACGATAAGTCGCACGTGATACATCAGCTGCTGCGGCCGTTGCTTTTGCGGCGGCTTCGGCAGCCACTTCGACATCAAATTCACTCATCAATCGACTTAGTGCACGCAGCTCGTCATCGGACATATTGTCTATGTTGTCTAGCTTTTGAAATATATCTTGTGCTTTAGACTGAATGGATGCGGATGATGTGGCATACATATCAGGATGATACGCTGCACGTGCGCGATTCTTGTTAGACGCATTACGAACCGCATCAATATTTGTGTGCAAGGCATCGTTTGCGTTATTGGCTGCACGACTTGCATCTGATGCAGCGTTTGTGGCATCGGCTGTGTTGTTTGCAGCACGCGCGGCATCAGACGCATTGTTTGCGGCACGTGCGGCATCGCCAGATATATCCAGTGCACGTGCAACCGTGGATGCGGTACGACCAATACGTGACCCTTTGCCGGCCAGTTTTGTGATTGCCTGGGCAGTTAGGCGCAGTCCAGATGCGCCAATAGATAAGAATTGTGCGCCTAATCCAATACGATTTAACCATACCAGTGCTGTTCCGCCTGTATCTTCTGGGTCGCCACCCAGTTGTGTTACGATTGCGTTCCAATCCCCATCCGATACACCCGATAAATCTTCTGGTTCTAGATAGCCGACCAATCGTGCCAATTCCTTGTCAACTGAATCCAGGGATGTTGCATCCAATGCGCCCATAACACTAAGTACATGACCGGCATTTTGTATTGTGCTGATTGCACAATCACGTTTTTTGCAACGTGTGGATACTGATAGGAATTCCCCGGCACGGTTTTCAATTGCAACACCGGTTGTCATTTCGGTTGCCAACCCTGCTGTTTCAACCATCACCAAAACACACCCCAGTTTCGTGCCAACCACACAATCAACCAATGCGATTGCACCGGTTCCAACCTGAATTACACCGTCATAGAATTGGGCTTCGTTTGCATCGATTGATACGCACTCTTTACCGTCCCAACGGAATCCTGATGCACCTGGGTTTTGTTTCAGATATATTGCGTTGGCATCTGTACATTGTTTTTGGGTTAAACCATAACATTCCTGACCCGCAAATTTACCACCGCTGACGATACACTGCATTTTGCTTTCGCCAACCTCTTGAACGTACAGCCAACTTTCAGAAAAATCATCAAAAACAAAGTCTATTGGTTGGCCATTTAATTTACAACGCAGAACATCATCATCGCCGGCCAGCATACTGTTTTTTATCTCGCCAACATTTTTGTTGCAGTCGAATGTGCGGACAGTTTTGCGGGTTGATTTTATATATTGGCGTAATTGTGATATAACATTCTGCGACCCCTGAATTTGTATCCCATCGAAGAAAACATAGTTATCAATACCTTCAATCTTGGCCAGTTTTGATTCAGCATCGGATGCATTCATGCTAAGTCCAGAAAAATTACATGTGTTTCCAGATGTTTTTGCGTTCAGACCAAATACACGTGCGGTCTTGGTCATGTCGCTGGTGCATGCACTGTTGCATTTCAAGGAACCCGAATAACCACCAGGAACCTTGCTGATACCGGATGATACGTTGTGTATTTTGCATATCCCCAGAACCAAGGCTTTTTGAATTGCGCTGTCGATGCTTTCTTTGACATCATCGAATTGAAATTCGTAATACCTTTTGGAATTCATACTGGTACATTTTACATAATCATCATTCCCACTTGTTCGAATATTCACAGTGTCGCAATGTACTGTATCTTTGTAACGTACACGTGCGTATTCTTCGGCCAGGCCAGATGCCTGAAGTCGTCCAATATTTACCCAGTTAAACACCCCCTCGACACATACTTCGGTACCACCTGATTTACCTTTGTGGTCGTCGCATACCTCATAATATTTTAGGTTGTTGATTTGCTTTTCTTTTGCCTGGTGCATAGATTCATAGGCGGCATCAATTTCTGTAGAATTTGGGTTGCAGATACATTGACCTCTACTGTGCGACAATACAACAGATGTATATTTACAGGCACGACCTGCATATTTCTTTTCACAAAAACTTTTACATTTTTCAAGGTAGTTATTTTCGGATGTTTTTGGATACGCTTCACGCAAACAATTACCATTTCCGTCCGCAATACGGGTTACGCATGCGCCACCCTGAAATTCAAAACCAGGGTTACAAACAGATGCCATGCATGAACAGTTATATCCCGGTTTAAATATAACCTGACCCATGCGAATGTTGGTGGATGAACAAAAATCACCAATGCGTGTTTTATCTGTAATGGAACGCAGTTTGTTTGGGTTGTTTCCTTTCTCATCCAATCCTGGGCAAAAACCATTCAAGTCAACACTTTGTGCAACTTCGGCATCCATCAACATTTTTTGGATAAAGGATTTACATTGGGTAAAGCCCTCGTACTTATATGTGTTGAATCCTGCTTTGCGGCAGACTTTGAATAAACTGTCGACCGATATTTTTCCAGTGGTTTGGTCCATCAAATCTTGGTACAGGTCTGCAACAGGTTGTTGTTTGGATTCAGGAACAAATTCGACAATCGCGTTTTTTACGACATCCGCATTGAACCACAAGCGATTTTCTGTATCCAGGTGTGTTGCTGCATATGCACCACAAATAAAAAACATCACAAATGCAATTGGGGATTTCTTCATTTCAATACCCCCGTACACTTTTCGGCGACTGCGGCTACTTTCTTGATTGCGCTTATCTGTGTTGCATTGAATACTGTTGCGGTGGCTGATGCTGCCGTTGTTGCACCCGCCAGTACATTTGCCGCAGTATTCAGATTCTTTTCTTTTTGCTTGCCAGATTCTGTATTATCGTTGCGCGTTTTGTCCGTATTTGCCATTGCGGATGTAACGGTTCCGGCCAATCCAGTCGCAGCACCAACGGTGGATGAAATCATTGCGCCCTTGGCACGATTGTTTATCTTGGACACATCAACGTATTCATATTCGCCGCATGCGGACACGATTGACTGTGCCTCGGATATATCTTCGCCATTTATGCGTGCCTGCATAATGGAATTTTGCAGGGTTTTTACATTGCTGATACAGTTATCTATTTGTGTTTTCAGGTCGCCATCTACTTTGTTTGTGCCGGCAATAATTGCACCGGCCACATTGGTTGCAGTCGCACCTGCCATTAAACCGGTACGCCAGTTGCCCAGATTTTTGGATTGTTTGGTTAGTTTTTCTATTTCTGAATCTATATCTTTATAGGAATCGTTTTTGTGGCTTTGATAATATGTATCTAGTGCTGCAAGGTTGTCGGACATATTGCCATTATTTGTCCCACTGTTGATGTTTGATTCTGATATTTTTTGCAGTCGCACCATTTCCAGTTTTTCAATCTGTTTATCTTTATCCGCCTTTACTAAACCTGTTACGGTTGCACCAATGCCGGCCGCAGTTCCAACAGATGTGATTGCAGTATTTATTCCGGCCATTGTTTTCAAGTCGGCTAATTCATCATCAATACCCACGCATGCGGTGTATGTAGCACGCAACGCATCATCCAACGGCAATATATTTGCTGATGCCATAAATGGGAAAATTATAAAAATTAAAAAGCCGAACCGCACAATCTCTCCATGCAAAAATTAAACCGCCATGGGAATTTTTGGCGGTCGGGGAGTTCAGAAATCAGTTCAAAGCAAATGATTCTGTTAATCTTTCGGTTTCCCGTATTTTATAATTAACAGCTCCCCGACCTTGGTCAGGGATGTTATGGTGCTATGCGCACCAGCTTTGAACATGGCTTCTGACAGCCCAACTCCGTTTCCCATTGGAGTCTGCGTTATTATATCATAAAACAGGGGTAAAAACAAATTTTATATGAATAAACTCGGCAAAACAGATATTGTGTTTATCTATAAATCTGAAAACTTGCGCCTATGTTATTCAGCCGTTTTAATGTTATTTGGTCAATAGTTTTGAAACCTGCTTTTGCTTCTTTGCTGCTGGGATTGACAGGTTCAGGTATTTGACAAAGAATGTAATTTCTGTTACCACCATCACATTTATTTTGAATTTGTACACTTTCAGCAGTGGTGCCTGAACCTGCAAACACATCTAAAACAATTGCATCCCGTTTACCAATCCATTTCAATAAATCACGAATAAGTTTGGTGGATTTTTTGCCTGCACTGAATGTCACGCCGCCTTCTTTTTGAATTCGGTTTTTTTCAGAACGATAATCCCACACATCGCCACGAATAAGAGCATTTCCCAGCGCACCGTCCTCTTTTTCTTGGACTGTGTTGTAAAATGGCTTTAAGTGATACGTGTTGCCTTCCTTTGTTTTTTCTAGCAACTTGCCATCGTGCTCAAAAACAATGTCGGCAGGAATGCTTAAATTTCCCTTAATAGGGTCTTTGAACGGTCGTGTTCGTTTATAAATGTTTTTGGCCAGGTTTTGATACATGTAATCTTCAAAATTAACATCATAGTCCATTAACTTTGATATGTTGTCTAAGGTTATTTTTAACCCATGTTGTGTAAACAGTTCTTTTGTTTTTTCTTGCTGCGTTAGGAAATCAATCAGTGGTATTTTATTCAGGTTATCATCAACGACCAAATTATACCCGGATGTGAACTTTTTGTCTGCAGGGTCATACAATCTTTGTAAAAAATCAATCTTGGACTTATCTTTCGCATAAACCAATAAGTACTCTTTTGTACTGGGCAGACTGTGTTGTGTATACCCCGATACTGGCCCCGCAACAACAGCAGTTTCTATTACAATAGCGTTTACAAAA
>CAJGDN010000029.1 GCA_904502245.1 uncultured Alphaproteobacteria bacterium
ACCTGTTTCTGTATTATCTTGCGAAACAGTGTCTGATGATTTTAACGCGCGTTTTGATTGTGTTGCGCGTCATTATAAATATGTTGTTTTAAACCGTCCGTCCGCACCAGTATTAAATAAAAATCGTGTGTATTGGGTGCCACGTGTGCTGGATATTGATGCAATGCGCAGCGCGGCAGAAAAATTAATTGGCAATCATGATTTTACCAGTTTTCGTGCATCTGAATGCCAGGCAAAATCCCCGATAAAAACACTGGATAAAATTGAGATTATAAAATCTGGGGACGAAATAATATTTGAATTTTCCGCGCGTTCATTCCTGCATCATATGGTACGCAATATTGTTGGCACATTAATTGAAATTGGATTGGGCAAACAATACGATATCGATGCAGTTTTTGCTGCACGTAATCGCAGTGCCGCCGGCCCAACCGCACCGGCGTCCGGCCTGTACTTTATACGTGCAGATTATTAATTCCAACGTCTTTTTGCGCCAATATATTTAACACGATTGTTTGGATAGATTACAAATCCATCACGCAATAATTTATGCGCGCATTTTTCTGATTTTATATCATAATACGAAACGATGTATTTAACAGAATCGTCCCTGCACATTTTTTCAATGTTTTTCATCAGTGGCACAAATTTTTGAACATAAACAATATTGCCATAGTAGTAAATACCATTGTCATGCTTGCGCCGTCTGTTTGGCGTACCGGTTTCTTCGCCATTAATCTGCTTCCACGCATCAAAAGCAAAGTAGTGATTAGATGCACGTGATTTATTAAATTCCAGTTTTCCATCATCGCGCACGAATGCAACCAATTCATTATCATATGTCGCATAGAATATCGGGCGTGGCGTAATACAAACAATTATTATTCCGATTACGGAAAATATGCCAAATAAAATCAAATTAATTTTAATACGGATATTTCTTATCAACATTAAACAGATAAAACCGATAACAAAACATATAATTGCCACGTTTGAAATGTGAGGCATAACAACCGTTGCGCCAGGTAATTTTGAAACGCTGTCCGCGATACTAAACAAATAATCATACACGTTATGTGCCAATACAATTGGTGCACCCCAACCAGTAATCGTTCCAATTAAAATCAGCGGCATAATTATGAATGAAAACACTGGTAACAGAATCAGATTACCAATCAAACCATAAATCGGCATCGTGCCAAAATGCATTGCAACAAACGGTGCGGTAAATATTGTTGCGACAATTGTGGTCAGTGCAGCCGCATAAACAATACGCAATATTTTATTGCCTGGCATTTGTGGTCTAACAACTGTAAAGAACCATACCAATCCAAACACCGCGGCAAATGATAATTGGAATCCTGCCTGCATTACATAATGCGGGTTTATTAAAAACACAGTACAGAACACAATCGCAATATTACGCATTGAAATTGCACTGCGCCCAAATATAAATGCACCGAATACCAGTGCGGTCATCAAGAACGCACGTATTGTTGCAACATCGCATCCTGATAAGAATAAATAGATTAACAACCCAAGCAACGCACAACACATTGCCGGAATCTTGGCCGATGTGCGTCGTGTGATGTATGGTGTGGCACGAAATAGAAAATAAAACACTATAAATATCCAACCGCCGACCAGTGTCATATGAAACCCACTGATTGACCAGACATGTCCAATGCCTGTTGCCGTCCAAATTTCTGAATGAGATTTTGGGATTGCACCCTTGTACCCCAGAATCAATGTATCAACCAGGAAAGAATTTGCGCGCCTATGAATATTATCACGCAGTTTATTTATACCAACGCTGTCATTATGCTGAATTATATTAATATTATTTACATAGCCTGTGGCAGACAATTTATTAAAATATGCCCAACGCGAATAATCAAATGTTTCAGGCGCATATGCCACACTTGGCTTGAATAATCCAATGTTTGCACGAACTGTATCACCAATTTTTGGTACGCTAACCCCATCCCCCAACGTCACACGAATGTTTGCCACGCCGTTTTCTGCATTTATATCCGCCGCATTAACAGATAAATATATTCGCGTTTTATCGTCTGTATAATCAATTGATTTAACATCACCCGTTATTTCCAGATTATGCAAATTGCGTAATAATTTTGGTGTATCAATAACGTTTGTAAATATACAGGCATAACAGAAACCAATAATAAATAAAAGCAATCCACGTAATAAAACAGGCATACGTTTAATCAAAGATATTCCAACAGATATGATAAATACACATGCTGTCAAAATTATATTGGGTTCATTTGTTATTGTGAAATAAAGCGATGCGCCAAACGATAAAAGAAATGGCACATACATGAATAAATTTTGATACTGATTTTCCAACCAATCACGCATATAAAAAAGTATAGGAATTTATATGCGCTATGCAATTATTTTTTGCGTTTTCGTGTGGGCTTTTTCTTTGTTGCATCATCCCCCAGGATTTGCATCTGCATTTGCAGAATAATATTTTCTTTGTCCTGGATTCTTTTTAACAATTCCTGATTTTCAATTTTTATTTTTTCCAGTGTTGTTTTGCTGACAACCAACTGGTTTGCCATTTTTTTTGTGCGATTATGATTAAGTATAAAACCAACCAGCACACCAAAGGTGGCGCCGACAGATGCGCTGAAAATATCAAAAAGTGTTTCTGTTATACTCACAGAAACACTTTAACATTTTATGGTTTACAATACACTGGGTTTATTTTCTTAGACCCGTTTTACGATCAATCCAAACCTGTTCAGATGCAATTTCCATCATCGGTAAATCTGATTTACTGTCTGAATATGCACGAACAACATTTGGAATGAATTTATGTTCCTTGGCCCATTCGTCCATCTTGTAAACTTTATTTTTCCCCCAGCACAAAAATTCATATTTCCATGGCTTTTTCTTGTTCATTACAGAACAAAACACCGCGTCAAATTTCATATCACGTACCAAGTTTGGTAACAGGTAATCTGGGCTGGCAGAAATCATCAATACCTTGCGTCCTGCATCTTTTTCAGCCTGGACGCGTTCTTTGGCCCAACCAAATCTTTCACGTTTATGCTGTTTAATAAAACCAGGGGCAAATTTCTTGACCATTTTTGGTGTCATAAAACGACGAATATTTTCACGCCACCAAACACCATCAGGTTTAACCCAACGACATATTCCACATACAGCCATCAATGGTAAATACAACCATGGTCGAACACTGCGACGGAAACAGTATTTTGCAAATTCAACATTCGAATCGAATGCCGATAATGTTCCATCAAAATCAAATAAAACGACATCTGTTTTTTTCAGCATTTATAAATACCTTTTTTATTATTTTCTGTTTTTTCTGAATTCGTCTAATGACACAACGCGACCTGGGTCGGGTACGGTATCTGGCTTTTCATCCAATGGCAATTCCATATCGTTATCTGCGGCGGCATTTTGTGGCTTTGGCTGGAATGACAACATAAAATCAACCGATGGGTCTTTGAATTCAACCAATGCAGAAAACGGTACGCGAATAAAGAAAGGACGACCGTCAAATGTTAACTGAACACCAAATTCCTTGTCAGATACATGCAGATTGTTATACGAATATTGTAAAACAATTGTCATGATATCAGGGTATCTGATTCGCAAGAAATCAGGCAATACAACACCCGCATCACGTGTACGAAATGTAATAAAGAAATGTGTCCCATCGCCCAGACCGTTAAACTGTGCATGAATCAGTGCATCTTTGACCACTGACTTTAATGCGTTATCTAATAATGTTTGATAATCAATACGTGCCATAATTTTTTTTACTCCGCGCATACTATATTATTTATTTCCCCATCTTGGCAAGTAACAAATACAGCGTCCGCTATATCTGCAAAAATATTTTTATCTAAACCTGTTGCCCAAACCTGGGCATCGGCCGATGCCAGTTCTTGGAATACACGCGCCCGCGCATTAGAATCCAAATGTGCCACCGCTTCGTCCAACAAGATTATTACACGTTTCCCTGTTTTTGCATGCACCAGTTTTGCATGCGCCAAAATCAAATCAATTAAAACTGTTTTTTGTTGTCCGGTACTGGTCAGATGCGCAGGTAATTTTAATTCGTTATTAAATACTGCAAAATCTGATTTGTGCGCACCATCCAAAACCATTTTATCACCAATCAGCACACGATTATTTTTAAGATATTCTAGATACGCACGTTCAGCGTCCCCTGCACTGTTGCCAGCAATTAACATTTTTTCAATCCAACCCGACACAGACACCGCGCATCGTTTCAAAAAATAGTTCGATTCACCCGCATATTGAATGCGCGATGCTGCAATTGCAACCGCAACACCAGCAATTTGTTCATCCAGCGCATTTAACCAATGGGTGTCCGCACCTGTTTTTAATGCGTATGCACGTTCACTTAGCAGTTTGCTTAATTTTGCACTGCGTCCTGCATGCGATGCATCAAAACTGGTCGCCAGACGGTCAAAGAATGCACGTCTGTCAGATGCACTGTCGATAAACAATCTGTCTTCGCGCGGGGTCAGCCATACAATTCTGATATGTTTTGCCAAATCAGACAATGGCGCGTTTTCACCATCAATCTTTGCGCGACGGTTTGTGTCCCCGCCAATAAATTGAACAGAAACCTCGGTCGCGTCATCCAGTTCTGCATGCGCACAGAAACCGCCAGCGCCATCAAACCGTGCAATATCACACATTTGCGCGCCACGCATACCGCGTTCCCCTGCCAGCATTGACAACGCCTCTAATATTGCAGTTTTACCTGCGCCATTTGGTCCAATGATAATAACGTTGCGTCGTCCATGCGTTAAAACACGGCACATTTTATGATTTCTGAAATCTGTTAGACTTAGGCTGTTAATCATGCGCAAATCATACAAAATAAAATTAAAATTCAAAATAAAAAATCACCCACATGGGGTGCTTTTTTTATTTTTTAGAGTGGAGGCCTGGGTCGGAATCGAACCGGCATCCAAGGATTTGCAGTCCTCTGCATAACCACTCTGCCACCAGGCCTTAACTGCCAGGTCATATTAAGCAAAAATAATTTGTATTTCAACAGAAAAATATTTATAATTGAAAAAAAGTTTCAGGAGGGAGTGTTTTTTACATGAAAAAAATATCGTATTTATTGCTGTGCGCATTGCCATTTTCTGCGATTGCTGCAACTGATGATTGCATGACGCGCACATCTGTGCCGGCTGAAACACTGACCCTGCCCCAGGTGATTGAACTTGGGCTGTGTCGCAATCCTCAAACAACATCTGCGTATTTGGCATACGAATCTGCACGTCTGTCGAAAAATGCAGGATATGCGGATTATCTGCCATCGGTCAGTGCATCTGCATCTGCATCAATTCCATACAGAAATGAACAGTGGGGCGATTGGACATATGGTGCGTCATTGTCGGCATCGTATTTGATATTTGATTTTGGCAAGCGTTTATCTGATTTAAATCAGTTATCTGCATCATGGCGCGCAGCGGGTTTTGAATACGATGATACGGTACAGAATTATATATATGGTGTGATTGGTTCTTATTATGCATTATTGAACGCAGATGCAGACGTAAAATCTGCGGAAATGTTGCAAAGTGTTGCAAAAACTGCGCGTGATACCGCGCAAAAGAAATTTAATGCGGGCGCAGTTGCACGCGCCGATGTTTTGCGCGCAGATACCACATTGGCCAGTCGTGAATTAGACCTGGAACGTGCAAAAAACAATCGTGAAATTGCCAAGGGGACACTATTAAACAAACTATCATTTTCTGCAAATCAAGAAATAAAAATTGCGGACCTGCCATCAGAATTAGGCGCACCCGGCGAAATAAAATCGTTGGATGAATTGTTTGCCCAGGCACAAAAAACTCGCCCTGACCTGTTGCGTGCGACAGCGAACAAAGACGCCGCATGGCATCGTCGCAACAGCACTTTTTTAAGTAATCTGCCAACAATTTCTGCGTCTGGTTCGCTGCAATGGAATGATACACCATCAGAAACATTTAATGCAGGCAACGATAAAATTAGTGGCAGTATTGGAATTCGCGCATCTATGCCTTTGTTTGCAGGTTTTGCAAATATGTATAATCTGCGTAACGCCCAAGTAAACTATGAACGTGCGGTCGAAACAGAGCGTGCAACGAATGACAATGCCACGTTGGATGTGTTTAGTGCATATCACAACTACAAAACTGCGCAAACAGTTTTGAAACAAACAGAAACACTGCTGAAATCCGCAACGGAAAGCGAACGCGTTACCGCCGGGATGTATCGCGTAGGACGTGCAACGATGCTGGATTGGCAAACCGCCCAGTCTGAATTAATGACAGCAGAAAAACAAAACAATGCCGCACGTTATGATTTGTTTACAAAACGTGCTGCGGTCGCCCTGTCGGTTGGGGAAATCAAAGCAAAGTTAGAGGAGGGAGCCCTGCATGAAGAAAGCAACGAATAAGAAAAAAGCGGCTGTCGCAGCAACAGTTGCACCAACTGCTACAACCAATCAGAAACGCCCGTCAATTATTGGTCGATTCTTTCGCTTTATCTGGCGTAAAAAATGGTGGATATTGTTAATTGGTGCCGCATTTGTCGCAGTGAAATTAATCACATCGGACCCTGCAAATAAAAATGCAGAATATATCACTGTAAACATTACGCGCGGTGACCTGCGCCAGGTGGTCAGTGCAACCGGTGAAATTCGCCCTGTTAATACAGTTAATGTTGGTTCCCAGGTATCTGGTACGATTGATAAATTGTTTGTTGACTTTAATTCCAAGGTAAAAAAAGGCGACCTGTTATTAACAATCGAACCATCTGTTCTTCAGGCGTCCGTAGACGAAGCCAAGGCGTCGTTGGACAGTGCGATTTCACAACGAAATTTTGCGAAAAGTGAATATCTGCGCAACAAATCATTATATTCCGAAGGGTTTATTTCACGCGCAGAAATGGAACAAACAGAATCTGCATATAACCAAGCCGAAGCATCTGTAAAACGTATGCAATCACAATATGACCGTGCGGTTACAAACCTGGGGTATGCAACAATTATATCGCCGGTTGATGGTACTGTTATCTCGCGCAAGGTGGACGTTGGTCAAACGGTTGCTGCATCATTCCAAACCCCAGACTTGTTTGAAATTGCCGAAGATTTAACCAAAATGCAAATAGAAACTGCCGTATCCGAAGCAGATATTGGTGTTATCAAAGAAGGTCAGCCGGTAACATTTACGGTTGATGCATACCCAACAGAAACGTTTAATGGTTTGGTACGCCAGGTGCGTCTGGCACCAACAACAACATCAAATGTTGTCGTGTACACTGTTGTTATTGATGTTGATAATTCTGACCTGCGTTTGATGCCGGGTATGACCGCGTTTGTTACAATTATTATTTCAGAAAAAGATAATGTATGGAAGGCTGCAAATGCCGCATTCTTGGTTCGCAGTTTTACAAATTTCCTGACACCAGAAGACATCAATGGTGCTTCGCCTGCATCACACTTGGCGCTGTTGCGTCAAGGTAATGTTGTAATGATTCCTTATACCAAAGGATTGTCAACTGCAACGGAAACAGAAATTATGTCGGACGAAATCGAAATGGGTGACAAGATTATTGTTGGTCGCATGGGTATGACGACGAATACGCAAAAAACATCAATGCGCCCAATGGGTGGCGGTGGACCGCGTCGATAAAAAAATTCCCGCAATCGCGGGATTTTTTTTAGAATGTTAAACGCAACCCCGCAGAAAAGAATGGCGTTTTTGATGTTGTTCCACCCGACATCCACAAATCAACATTTTCGCTGTATTTATATCTGTATGATACAACAACTGTATTGTCTCGAAAATTCGGTGCATCTTTGTGCCATACGCCGGTGTCTGAAAACATGTATGTTAATGAAATGGTGTATTTTAATAAATCATAACTAACACCTGTACCTAATACAAACCCATCTGATGCAATTCCAATCGGGTCTTGGTCATAAATCATGCGACCGGTCAGTCCCCATACCCAACTGTTGTATTGCAAATTCATCCCCAGCGACATCTGTGCGCGCCAATCTGCGGTAACGGCAGGCATATAAACCTCGGGGTCAAAGGCGTCTGGATTATCCATAAAAGATACACCAAATGAATATGCTGTCTTGATTTTACCATGTGGGCGACGCAATTTTAATCCCGCATCCAACGCCCAGTCATAATCATCAGAAAAACCGGTTGCAGAAAACCCATATTGCAAACCTAAATTTGGCGCAGATGTTAAATTAATACGCGGCGCATTGCGACCTGATGTTAATGTCGTGTCTGGGATAATTGCGCCTTCTGGGGTAATTTTTTCATTGTACAATGGACGGTCATTTATGCGCAGTCCGCCAACATCTGGCAGCCCTACCCCCAGTTTTCGCGCAACAGAATCAGTATAACCGATTTCAACGCGACCCAAATCGCGCACTTCCCATAAAGCAAATGTTTCACGAGAAAAGTTTCCTTTGTCCAGTGCTGCCTGGTCCATAGCATACACAAAACCTAACTTATTAGCGTCATTTACTGCATATGTAATTTGCCCCCGTGCGCGCCAATCGCCGATGAATAATGTCGATTTAAATTCAGGTTCAATAATGCCACCGGTGGCATATCCGGTCAGTTTTGCGGAGAAGTTTCCTGTATTGTATTCAATTGCAGATGCAATGCCTGGCATACTTATGATAACAGCAATCAGGGCGACAGAATTTTTTAAACGTTTCATATTATTTTTTACCTTCACTGTCTGTTAAAATTGCGTCGCGTAATTTGGCGTATGCACGTTCTTCGATTTGTCGTACACGTTCGCGAGAAATTCCATATTTTTGCGACAGTACCTCTAATGTAGCGGCCGGTTGTTGCAGTCTGCGCGCAGTCAGAATTTCGCGGTCGCGTTGTGACATTTTTTCCAGATGCTTTTTCAGCAATTCGTATCCACGTTTTCTGAATTCAATCTGTTCTAACGTTTCTTCGATTGTGTCGCGATCATCAGTCATGTTTGATAATATGTCAATCGCACCATCATCAGAATTAATTGGCGCATTCAGTGACACGTCACGCGCACCAACACGTGTTGCCATGCGTGCAACATCTTTTTCGGGAACTTCCAGATATTCTGCAATCTGTTTTGTTTGTTCGTCCGTCAGATTATTATCCATAATCCCCAGTGCACGTTTTGCACGCGCCAGGTTAAAGAATACACGCTTTTGATTTGCAGATGAACCAATTCGAACAATTGACCAATTGTTTAAAATTGTTTCGTAAATCTCGGCCTTGATCCAGAACATCGCATATGTTGAAAATCTAAACCCTTTTTCTGGGTCGAATTTTTGTACCGCCTGCATCAGTCCCATATTTCCACTGGCAATCAATTCGGCAACCGGTATACCATAGTTTTTATAATCATATGCCACAGACACAACCAGACGTAAATGACTGGCCACCAATTTTTCAGCAGCAAATTGATTCCTATCGCGTACCCACTGGGTGGCATATTCGTATTCTTGTTCAGCGGTCAAGACCGGAATTTTCTGGATATTCTGTATATATTGCGCCAACCCAGAATCATCACTGACCCCGCGGGCAGCAACAATACTGTTTGATTGTGTGGTTGGTAAAGTGCTCTTGATTTCCTTGCTCATAACTTTTATAGTATACCATAAATTAATAATTATCAAGCCACAGGAGTTTTTATTATGGCAACAATGTTGGAAAGAAATAAAAAAATCAAAGCACCACAAAAAACACGCCAGGAATACGCAGAAGATGCCCTGTATCGTGAAGTCTGGGAAGATGTTAACAATGAAAAAACACTGCAATTTATAAAAAAATATTCACGTCAAATGATTGCTGGCGCGCTGTTAATACTGATTATTGCAACAGGTTTCCAGATTAGTATGCGTACACATCACGCAAATAAGATTGCAGCTGCAACCGCTTATGAGACTGCAATTGAAAATGTTGATGCAAATGCGTTGGCAGGACTGTCTGATAACACATCTGGCGCAACTGCGGATCTTGCACTGTTCCAGTCTTATGTGATTGACGGTGATTTGGCAAAATTAGATAAGTTAGCATCAGATGGTAACACACGTGATTTTCGTGATTTGGCAAAATTACATGTCATTGCTGCACGTGGCGACGCAATGAGTGCAATAGACGTCGAAAAATATCTGTCGGATTTGAATACTAAAAATTCTCCATTTTATTATACTGCATCCCT
>CAJGDN010000030.1 GCA_904502245.1 uncultured Alphaproteobacteria bacterium
CTGTTCTAGTGTATCTTCGATTGAATCGCGACCGTCTGTCATATTAGACAATATATCGGTTCCACCATCTTCGGAATTTATTGGTGCATTCAGCGACAAATCACGTGCACCAACACGTGTTGCCATGCGAGCAACGTCTTTTTCTGGAACCTCTAAATAATCGGCAATTTGTTTGGTCTGTTCATCTGTCAGGTTATTATCCATAATTCCCAACGCACGTTTTGCGCGCGACAGGTTAAAGAATACACGCTTTTGATTTGCAGATGTTCCAATACGAACAATTGACCAATTGTTCAAAATTGTTTCATATATTTCTGCTTTTATCCAAAACATTGCGTATGTAGAAAAACGAAAACCTTTTTCTGGGTCAAATTTTTGCAGCGCCTGCATCAATCCCATATTACCACTGGCGATTAAGTCACCAACCGGAATACCATAGTTTTTATAATCATACGCAACAGACACAACAAGGCGCAGATGACTGGCCACCAGTTTTTCGCCTGCGACCTGGTCCTGATTTTTTACCCACTGGGTCGCATATTCGTATTCTTGTTCGGCTGTTAAAACCGGAATTTTTTGAACAGTTTGTATATATTGCGCCAATCCAGATTCATCACTGACCCCGCGGGCAGCAACAATACTGTTATTTTTCACAATTGGTAAAGCGTCCTTGATTTCCTTTGTCATAACTTTTATAGTATAACAAAATTTAACAATTATCAAGCACAGGAGAAATTTATTATGGCAACTATGTTGGAAAGAAATAAAAAAGTCAAAGCACCACAAAAAACACGTCAGGAATACGCAGAAGACGCCCTGTATCGTGAGGTGTGGGAAGATGTAAACAATGAAAAAACATTACAGTTTTTAAAGAAATATTCACGTTATATTATTGCAGGTGCGCTGGCTATATTGATTGTTGCAACAGGAATTCAGATTGGTATGCGCACATATCACGCAAATAAAATTGCAACTGCGACAGCATATGAAATGGCAATTGAAAATGTTGATGCAAATGCATTGGCAGCACTGTCAGATAACGCGTCGGGCGCAACTGCAGACCTGGCATTATTTCAGTCTTATATGATTGACGGAGACTTAGCAAAATTGGATAAGTTGGCATCAAAAGGAAACACACGTGATTTTCGCGATTTAGCAAAATTGCATATCATTGGTGCGCGTGGCGATGAAATGTCGGCTGCAGATGTTGAAAAATATTTGTCTGATTTAAATACAAAAGATTCTCCGTTCTATTACAGCGCATCACTGACCATTGCGCAGAAATATCTGGCGTCTGGCGATACAGAAAACGCAAATAAATGGTTAGATAAAATTATTAACGATAACGACGCACCGGCGGTTATATCAGGAAATGCGGCGGCATTGCGTTAAATATTTTAGGGGGAATCTATGCGCAAGGAACTAATTGCAATATGTTGTGCGTTGGGACTGGTGGCATGTGATAAGCATGACCCAATATTGCCGGGCACGCGCAGTGCGATATTTAATACGTTGAGTTTGGATGTAAAAAACCAAACGATTTCAGATATTCCTGAATCTGCGCACATTGTTGATAACACAAATTGCCCATACACCCAGGATTCAAAGAATATTATCTGGGATGGTGAACGTCGCATATTTTCAGGATTTCCAACAAATAATACCGTAAAAAATGACATGCACCCAGTATGCAGTGGCGGGTTTATATATGCAGGTCTGACAACTGGCGAATTGGTCAAGGTTAACCCCAAAAATCGCCAAATCGCATGGATTGCAGATATCTATCGCCCCAGCAACCTGACAGGTGGCGCATCAATGGTGGATATAATTGTGCCGCCAGTACCATTCAAGGGCGCTGTTTATGCCGGGGGGCTGGGGGATGCCTTTTGCAAGGTGTCGGCTTCAAACGGGAACAAGGTATGGTGTACAGAAATTTCTGTTGCTTATCCGTTTGTAATCGCAGGTAATTATGCATTTGTTGTTGCCACAGATAATAATCTGTACGCAATTAAAACAAGCGATGGCACAATAATGTGGCGCACAGAGGTATCAAAACAGGCCGCGCCGATTTATGATTCTGGTGTAATCACGGTTGGTCGTGAAAAAATTAATGCGACAGATGGAAAAATAATTTTGTAAAAAAGTTCTGGACAAACGTAAAAATATATTATATTATTCATCCGCTGTTATGGCAATCGGGTGTTTAGCTCAGTTGATTAGAGCATCTCGTTTACACCGAGAGGGTCGGGGGTTTGAGTCCCTCAACACCCACCACGAATTCTTCCGCCTGCGTGGCGGATTTTTTAATATAAAAGCGAAAAAAAAATGAAAAAAGAAACCAAACAAGAAATTAAAGAACTGATACAAGTATTTGCAATCACAGTATTGTCTTCGTTTATGGTATTACAATGCAATTCCAATGTATCGGAATTAAAGATGCCAAAAAGCAAATCTGTTAAGAAAGAAAACACTATCACCCCACCCGACACAATGAAAACAACCACATCAGTAATACGCGATGATTTGTTTCGTGCACATAAAATAAAAACACGTTAAAAAATTCGTCCATTATGGACGTTTTTTTTGTATTTAAAAAAATTATAGTTTAAAATACAATTTGTTGATTCTAAACAAAAGGGGAAAATATGAAAAAAATTGTTTCTTTATTTGTGCTGACCGCAATCGTATCTGCATGCACAACAGTTAATCCATACACAGGTCAAACCCAAACATCCAAAGCGACATGGGGATCATTAATTGGTGCAGGCACCGGCGCATTAATTGGTTCTACACAAAGCAGCAAGGGCGCACTGGTTGGTGCGTTGGCGGGCGGTGCCGTTGGTGGTGGTGTTGGTTATTATTTGGATGCCCAGGCTGCTGAACTGCGCGCAGAATTAGTATCAACCGGCGTTCAAGTAATCGAAGATAGTGACAGTATTCGTTTGGTTATGCCAGGCAATATCACATTTAAAACAGATTCAGCAGACATTAATTCATCTTTCTATTCTGTCTTAAATTCCGTTGCCAAGGTTTTGAATAAATACAGTAATTCAACAGTCATGGTGTCTGGACACACAGACAGCACAGGCAGTGCGGATTACAATTTAAAATTGTCGCGTGAACGCGCACAATCGGTTGCATCATATCTGCAAGGTCAAGGTGTCAAAGCATCACGCTTTGAAGTTTTAGGTCTGGGTTCGTCTAATCCAATTGCATCGAACGATACAGTCGCAGGTCGCGCCCAGAATCGTCGCGTCGAAATAAAAATTATTCCAAACAAATAATTTTAACTTAAAAATAAACTAAAAAAAATCCCCCAATCGGGGGAATTTTTTTACATTACATAATCGGCGTTTCTGGAACAGATGGTTGTGCAGATTCTGTAACAGGCTGTTGCGCCGGCGCAGAAGTCACCTGAATCAATTCATTAATCAATCCCTGCAATCTGGCAGCCGTTTCTGTATCATTCAACGCAACTGCGATTGTATAAGCAGATTCCAAATCAGTGCGCGCAACGTCACTGTTGCCCAAATTTAAATTTAACGCAGCAGACTTTTCAAAATAGTTCATCGCACTATTTGACAAAGCTTCGCGTTCTTCTATTGTTGGAGCGCCCTGAATCTGTTCCGAAATCACACGTATCGCAGATGAATAATCATTAATAGCGTCTGCATAATTACCAATTGCTGTGTACGCTTCGGCACGTTCTGCATATACAGATGGATTTACCGTACCTTCTGGACGAGCCAAAGAATTCGTATAATCAGCAATCGCACCTTCCCAATTCTTTAACCACAAATTCAACTGTCCACGCTTTGCATACAAATCACGCATCTGTATCATTGGACTTGGTTTTTGTGCATTTGCAGCCAACGCATTATTAATATCATTTAATGCCGCATTATAATCTTCTAAACGTGTATTTAATAATGCACGATCATAGTACGCAACTGCATTCGTTGGATCTTTGTACAATGCTGTATTGAAGTCATTCATTGCTTCACGATAATTGCCAGCCTGCATTTGCGCTTCGCCACGTAGAATATACGTTTCCATAGATGCTGCACCGGCATCGATTGCTGTTGATAAATCACCAATCGCTTCGTCAATATTTCCAGCCAACAACTTTTCTTTACCCTTTTCATAGTAATCCGCAGCCTGTAACAAGACCTCTTCTGTGATTTGTACATCACGAGTATTCGACATACTATTATGCGAACGTCCCAAGATATAAAAAGTTGCCGCAATAAAGAACAAGATTATAAACCAATATACATAAATCGACAATGACCATGGATTAAAACATGGCTTTTGTACATTTGTCTTTACACTTGGTTTTGACGCCACAGGGCGCACTTTTGCGCGTTTTTTATAGTTGTTGATTTTATTTGCAGATGCTTTTTTCATATAAATCTCCCTTCCATTTATTAGAATATTAGAGAGTTTTTAACATTTCGTCAATTGTTTTTTGTGGTATTTTCTGAATTTTTCCAACAGGTAATTTTCCCAACAACACATTACCGAAAGAAACCCTGTGCAGTTTACGTACTGGACACCCACATGCACGCAGAACGATTCTTACTTCGTTCTTTTTTCCTTCGTGTATTGTTACACGTAAAACATTATCACCTTGTTCTTCTATTATCATGGGTGCGTATTTAATGCCATCAACCGTTATACCTGCCCGTGCAGCAGACAGTTTTGAAAAATCGTTTCCATTAACAGTTGCAATATATGTTCGTGGTATCTGCGATGAAGGCAAAGTTAATTTACGTGCCAGTTCACCATCGTTGGTCATCAATAATAAACCGGTCGTCTTGTAATCCAATCGACCAACATATTTCAGGTTTTTATATTCTTCTGGCATGCAATCATAAATTGTCTTGCGTCCATTTGGGTCGTGCAAAGTTGTCATTGTGTTTAATGGTTTGTGGAATGCAAATAGTTCTGTATTTTTGCGTGCACCAATTTTAACACCATCAATCTCAACATTATCGTCATCATTTACAAAAAACACAGGCGTGACAATTTTTTCCCCATTTACACGAACGCGTCCGGCCAAAATAATTTCTTCGGCCCCGCGTCGTGATGCGTATCCAGAATCAGCAATAAATTTTGCAATTCGTACTGACATATTATTTCACCACCCGCGCGACTGCAATTGCAGCAGCCAGTTCTGCACGCAAAATAGTTTTTCCCAATGAAATTCCACGTGCCCCCGCCGCATCCAGCGCATTAAATTCAGCATCTGAAAATCCCCCCTCAGGCCCAATCAGAATTGACTTAATATCACCTGTTTCACCCGTAATTTCATGACCATATGCCGCACGTTCATCTGCAAAAACAACATTGCGTAAATCCAGTTCTGAAAATTTTTTTGGTGGCAATATCTTTGGCACACTGTTGCGATTTGACTGTTCCGCGGCTTCGACCACAATCTTTACCATACGCGTCCAATTTATATGATTTGCATTCGTGCGTTCGGTTATAACCGGTTGAAATGTTGCAACACCCATTTGGGTCACCATATTTAACAGGTCATCAGTTCGCTTAATCGGCGCAAACATCAGCGTCAAATTATTTGATGGGTCAGCATGTTCTGTCTGTTCACCAATATTTAGAACACGTCCATCATCAGACAACGTCGCAACAAATTCGCGCCCACCCCCAAACGCCAAACATTTGTTTGTTCGCATAACACGAATTAAATAATGCGCCGTCCCCTTATCCGCAGGAATAGACATTCCACAAGACAAATCATCACCCATAAAAATACGTGGTATATTTTTCATAAAATTACATTTCCTGATTTTTTAAATTTGTTTTTTCTGATATAATAATATCACTATGGCAGTTAAATTCAACTTTTTATCCGCATCCGGTAAAGGCAAAGGCCTGGGGATTTTTAGTTCATCAGCATACAAAGAATTTGATCAGACGCCAATGGCGCGCGAATTTTGGTCAATTCGTTGGTCTGTTATAACATGGTTAATTGCGGCACTGATGTTTGCCGCAGCATTTCCCGTGGAACATATTTGGCGATACGGTTGGTCGCCGGCGACACAGCAGTGGATAACGATATACCTGCAAAATATGATATCGTCTTTTGGCCTTTCTGTACTGGCAGAAATACCACATTGGATAAACAGATGCATTATGCGCCCAGATTATGCGTGTATAACACCGCTGTTGCCACTGATTGGATATTATTTTATATCAGATGCAACAATGACAGACGAATTTAATCCACACAGCAAGGATAAATTTGATGCGTCCACATCGCGCAAGGCAACCGCCGACGACATCAAAAAAATGGGTGATGACCACAATAACAAAGAGGGTCTGTTTGGTGGTTTTATGATGGTTTTGGGTTATTTTAAAAACAAACCCTTGCGCATGGACACATGTTTGTCTGCATTATTATTAGCACCAGCCGGTGCCGGTAAAACCCAAGGTGTCGTCATCCCAACAATTTTAGGCTGTGACAAGGTTTCAATGATTATCAACGACCCTAAACCAGAACTGTGTTATGACACATCAGCATATCGTGCAACGGTTGGGCCGGTATTTATATTAAACTGGGCCGGTCGTGACGAACCAGAAAAAGGCATCTATTACCCTGCATGGAACCCACTGTCACCAGAAAATCTGCCCGATAACGAAGAAGAAAAAAGTACATACATCCAAGTTATCGTCAATTCTATTATCGAAGAAAATGCCAAAGACCCGCATTGGTCGAACACTGCACGTGCAGCATTGACTGGTTTTATTAATTTTATTGTATCCAAGGTTGAACGGGCCAAGGCGAATGATTACTTCTATTCTCGTCTTAAAAACGGAACTTTTGACGCCCAGGACGCTGCGGTCTTGATGGATTACTATATGACAATGACATCTGACCCAAATGCATATGCGGCAATGTCACTGTTACAACAAGGGAAATTAAACATAAACAATTACGTGCATGTTGGAACATGGGGAGGTCTGCCGGCCGAATGGCACGGTGGCGAAGCATCAATCCCAATGTTTCTGGCGTGGTATGTCGAAGGGCAACTTAAAATCGCCCAACAAATGGAAGAACGCAAACGCCAAGGCGACCAAATGGTTATGATGGCCGACCCAATGAAAGATTTCTTGAACGAAGTCGTAAATGAAGCCCAACTGTACGCATACAACAGCGATGCTATATCTGCGCTGATTAATTTGGCCAACACCCCTGATAAAGAACGCGGTTCTGTTATATCGACAATGAATGCCGGTTTGAACATATTCCGTCATCCTGCTGTTAACAAGCACACGCGTCATTCAGATTTGCATTTTGGGGATTTACGCGGCATGAAAGACCCACGTGATGGTGTGGTAAAACCGGTCACCGTGTATCTGTCAATGAATGTGGCAGACGCACCTGCATTCAGCGCAATCACATCAATGTTTATTGAGTTATTGTCTAAATTCTTGATTGCAAATAAACCAGATACTATAAACCATGGCCAGAAACTGGGGCCATATCCAACACTGTTTGTTTTGGACGAAATGCCAACAATGAATAAATTAGAAGCAATTATCCAAGGCCCCGCCGTTGGCCGTGGACAAAAGGTATCATACCTGATTGTTGGCCAAGACATCAGTCAGATTGCAGAAAAATATGGCGACAAAGCCGCAGATACAATTATCGCCAATACCGCCGCCAAGGTTATTTTACGCGTGAACGACCCAGCAACCGCAGAACGGTTCACCAGTATGATGGGCAAGAAAAAAACCAAAAAGAAAGAAAAAGGCCCAGACGGAAAGGATACTGAGGTTACCAAAGAAGAAGACCTGTTCAGCCCAATGGAATTAATGACGTTGCCAATGGGGAAACAGATTATTATGTATCAAGGGCACTATAATCGCCCGATTGAAGCCGATGGCGAATGGCACTTTTTCCGCAAAGACAAAGTTCAAATAGAAATGAACGACAAGGTAAAGATGGGTGCAACAACACCAATTCCAGAATACCTGGTTGCAAAACATCATCATGCATTACGATACCCAGGCGCGCCACGTATATACGATCCACAAACAAAAACAATCAAGGAATTGGCATAAGAATAACGCCCCAAATGGGGCGTTTCTGTTATTTTGCAGGTGCAATAATTATAGATTTAGTGCGTTCGTCTGGCTTTGACTTTGATTCCAGATTTCCGCGTTCACCAATCGTTTCAATAACACGCGCAAATAATTCAGGAACTGCATCCTTGCCACGTGCCAAAACTTTTTTTGACCCTTTGGTCATAACAGAAATTTTAACCTTGTTCCCTTCGGTCAAGAATTCAAAAACCTTTTTCAATTTGATATTCAAATCATTTTCTTCAATAAAAGGTTTTATCCAAACTTCTTTTAATTCTGTTGTTTTTTGATTCTTACGAGCCTCGGATGCGCGCTTTTTCTGTTCATACTTGAATTTGCCATAATCCATAATTTTTGCGATTGGCGTCGGTGCATTGGCGTTCATTTCAACCAAATCCAACCCCATGTCCATCGCCATCTGCAAGGCCTGGGATGTTGGCATAACGCCCAAATTCTGACCGTCTGCACTGATAACCTGAACAGACTTGGCAAATATCTTATTATTCATACGCGGACCATTGTCGCGACGATTATCACGATTTATTGTAGGTTTAATTGTAGGCTCCTTTGTTACAATATGCGCAAATTATGAACTATTATTCGGCACTTTTCAAGATATTTTGCACTTTTTGCAACACGTCCCACACATCGCGTTTGGCAGCCGGCTTTAACATCAAGAAATTTGGATGGTAAATTGGCATTAATGTTGCACCATTTTCCATAATTACTGGCACACCATGAGATTTTGCTATATTCAAATCTGCCATCTCTATCGCTGGTAGTGTCCCCAGTGTTAAAATCACACGCGGATGTAACAGATCTATTGCCCTGTTGATAAATGGACGCGCCAAATCCAATTCTGTGCGCGATGGTGACCGCCCACCAGGTGTACGCCAGAAAACCATCGGGATAATAGATACAACTTCACGTGACAACCCAATTGCCGCCAACATTTTGTCCATCAATTCACCCACTGCCCCCGATAAAATCTTACCAGATGCATCATCATCAGATGAAGGAACATCGGTCAATATCAATAATTTACCCTGCCCTATGTGCGGCAATACTGTATTTGTCGCCGTTGCACGCAGCGGATGGTTAAATTCACCAATCATACGATTTAATGTCGCCATATCCATTGGACGTGATGCCATCGCACAAACAGTATCCAATGACATTGTCTGAGTTGGCGCAACAGGCGGCACAACAGATGTTGCCACACGCCCTATTTCTGCCATGACCGTTGCTGCTGTTGGACGCTTGGGTTCAATAATATCTTCTTTTTTTTCTGTAAGCGGCATTGATATAGGCATATCGGCCAATTCCCAACGAACACCCGCCAAATCTAAATCACGCAACACAAAATCAGACATTTTTGTTTTTCCTTGATAATTCATACCTTTTATTGTACAATATACCACGAGCAACAGAAACACAAGGGAGTATTTTCATGAAAATTAAAAACTTTGCTTTGTTGGCAGGCGTAGCTGGCTTGTTGGCAGCATGTGGCGGCTCAGCCATCGTAGAACCTGCTGATTTGAATGATCAGCGCGTATTCTTTGGTTTCAATTCTTCTGAAATCAGCGAAGATGCAAAAAATAACCTGTTGGGTCAGGCATTGTATATGAAAAACCACGAAGATGTTAAAATCCAA
The DNA here is from genome assembly GCA_904502245.1 of uncultured Alphaproteobacteria bacterium. GTDB lineage: Bacteria > Pseudomonadota > Alphaproteobacteria > Rs-D84 > Rs-D84 > Enterousia. The sequence goes on from CAJGDN010000030.1 coordinate 9,764, forward strand.
ATTGCAGGTAACTGTGACGAACGTGGTTCAACAGAATACAACTGGGCGCAGGGTGCACGCCGCGCAAACGCAGCGAAAAAAGTTATCGTAAACGACGGTATTGATGCAAAACGTATCTCTACTATCTCTTATGGTAAAGAACGCCCATTGGTAAAAGGTTCTGGCGAAGAAGTTTGGAAATGGAACCGTAACGCCACAACAAC
>CAJGDN010000031.1 GCA_904502245.1 uncultured Alphaproteobacteria bacterium
ATCCTGGCTGTATCGATGGCATTGGCACACGCTGCTGCAAACGCAAAACACATTCCATTATATAAATATATCGCAGACGTTTATGGCAATGACACACCATGCGTATTACCACGTCCAATGATGAACATTATTAACGGTGGTGCACACGCAGACAACGGACTGGACGCTCAGGAATTCATGATTATTCCAAACGGTGCCACATCTGAAACCGAAGCGATTCGCATGGGCTCAGAAATTTTCCATAATTTAAAGTCCATTTTAAAGAAAGGCGGCAATTCAACAAACGTTGGCGACGAAGGCGGTTTTGCACCAAACTTTAATTCCTGCGCCGAAGCATTGGACACAATTGTTGCGGCAATACGTTCCGCGGGATATGAACCAGGAACCCAGGTTTCAATTGGTCTGGACGTTGCATCTTCTGAATTCTATTCTGATGGCGTTTATAATTTCGAAGGCAAAAAATTAACATCAGATGAAATGATTGCATTCTATGAAAAACTGATTTCAGACTACCCAATTATTTCTATCGAAGACGCCCTGGCCGAAGAAGATTGGGACGGATGGAAAAAACTGACAGAAAAAATTGGAGACAAATGTCAACTGGTTGGCGACGATTTATTCGTAACAAACCCTGCCCGCTTGGCACGCGGTATTGAAAAAGGTGTTGCAAACGCAATTTTGATAAAAGTAAATCAGATTGGTTCATTAACCGAAACATTACGCGCCATCAAAATGGCCCAGGACGCAAACTATGGCGTAATCATTTCCCACCGCAGTGGCGAAACCGAAGACACCACAATTGCAGACTTGGCTGTTGCAACAAATGCCGGCCAAATCAAAACCGGTTCAATGTCACGCACAGACCGTATGGCAAAATATAACCAGTTAATTCGTATTGAAGAAGAACTGGACAATTGCGCAAAATATGGTTTATAATCCACGCGGAATGAACAAACAACAGGGGGGCTTTATGCCCCCTTTTATACATAAAAGAAAATAAGATGATTATGGGATTAAATGTCTTATTAATACTAAAATACGCAATTTGCGTACTAATCAGCATTGGCATAATCATGGCACCTGCATGGATTGCGCGCCAAAACGGCAAAGGCAAACCAGACATGCACGCTGTACGCCTGGCCAGTTGGGTTTTTGGCTGGTCAATTATTGGCTGGTTTTGGGCATTATATTGGGCGGTACGCAAATAAATTATTTTCGCTCACCAATATACACCCCCATATCATATGCAACCTGTAATAACGGTTCATCATGCGCAACATACGCATTTGACGTTAACAATTCTGGAACCTTTGGATCGTGTTCACAATCTCCGGCTGCAACAAAATCAGACAACGCAACTGTATGCACATCCCCGCATTCTAATGCTGTCATAACATACGTTTCATTATTTTCAATTGCATCCAATGCACAGTCTGCGAAACGGGTGGCCAAAATACGGTCTGATGCCACCGTATCCCCTGCCCGTTGGGTATGTTCCGGGAATGCTGTACGATTTACAATACCCGCAGCCGTTAATTTTCGCGCAATCATATCCGCAGGTCTTCCCGAATGACCGCGCAAAGAAATACCTTCGGCCACAATTATAATACCATAATCCGTGGTTGATTTTTTTATATGCTTAATCAAACTGTCCACATCAAATTTAATTTCTGGAATTAATATTGCCGCAGCACCAGCTGCAACCCCCGCATATAATGCCAACATTCCACAATCACGCCCCATTGCCTGAACCACAAACCACCTGTGATGACTGCGCGCAGTTAACATCAATTGATCACAATATGACGTCAATTGCTGAACCGCGGTATCAAAGCCAATTGTTCGTGCCGTCAATGGCATATCCATATCAATTGTTTTTGGAATACAAATCAATTGTAAATCACTATAAATATCCCGATTTGCCCACGCCAGCGATAAACTGCCATTACCACCAATTAAAATCAACGCATCAAAATTCAGCATTTTTAAGGATTGACGCAGTTTTTTATTAAACGATTTTAACTTACCTGTTTCTGCTGCGGTTTCAAAATTCAGTGCATGCACACGTCCATTATGCAGGAAACTGCCTGCCAAACGCGCATTTTCAATTGGCAACAGCATATCATTCAATTGAATTACCGCGGGTGGCGTAACACTTAAACCATCTGTACCATCCAAGATTCCCCAAACCTGCCAACCACGCAGATTAGCCCCACGTACAACGCGCTGAATAACAGTGTTCAACCCACTACAATCCCCGCCAGTTGTCATAATTCCAATTTTTTTCATCTAAAGTCTCCATATTCTGCCAAATTATACCACAAATAAATTGACAAAGAAATATTATTTGGAATAATTTGTCCAAACAACTAACAAGGACAAGGTTTTTTCAGGAGTTTTGTATGTCAAAAAAGAATAATATGGGTCAAACCAAACGTTCAACAGATGATTTAATTAATGATGCGATTTCACAGCAGAACGATTGGTTAGAAAATCGTCGCGAATACACACGTGGTTTTTTAAAGAAATTGAACCTATTTGCACGTCCCTCTTCTAACAAGACAGAAACAAAAACTAATACAGAACCAACTCCTGAACAAAAAAAGAAAAACAAATTAAAATCATATTGGTTTCCAATTACATGTGCATTGATTGTGATATTTATCGCCGTATGGGTTGCATTTATTCGCACACCACAACCATCACGTGTTGTAATTGTTCCCACAATTCCAGAACCTGTGATTCAACCTGTACGCAAATTAACGGTTCCTGAATTTGATATTGTTCGCATTGACAAACATGGAAAAATAATCATTGCCGGCTACTGGTTGCCGCATCAAAACATATCAATATTGGCGAATAATAAAATCATTGCCACCGAACGCACTGATCACCGCGGTGAATTTGTTTACACAACAAAAGACGCATGGGCGCCTGGCAACTATACAATCGCATTGCTGGGAACAGAACCAGAGGTAAAATCATCCGAACGCGTATTTCTGTATGTATCTGAACACGGTGTTGCAAATTCTGTATCTCTGTTAATGACCCGGGATGGCAGCACATTGTTACAAGCCCCTGCAATTTTAAAGGATGGCGATTTGTCCGTATCAAAAATAGATTATCTGGATACTGGTCGCATTGTTGTTACCGGCGACGCATTGCCGCGTCTGCGCGTATCATTGGCGCTCAACGGAGAATACATGGGCTTTGCCCGCGCATCTGATCACAAACACTTTGGCCTGGGGGCGGACGTTGGCGAATTGGAATCTGGGCGCGAATATGAATTGACGGTTCGCCTGCACGACGGTGACGGACGCACAGTTGCAACAATCATGCACAAATTCACAATGCCAGAAATGACGGGCGATGACGACACATACTACACTGTCCGCCGCGGCGATTGTTTATGGATAATCGCCAGAAATTTTTTGCGCCGTGGTGTACTGTTCAGTGTAATTGCCGAACGAAACAATATCAGCAACCCTGATTTAATTCATCCAAAACAAAAATTGCAAATTCCTGTTGCTGGCAAATAAAAAAAGAGGCTATAACGATGAAGAAAAAAGAAATTCTATCTTTAATTACAGCCCTAGAAAAAAATCCCAACCAACTGAACAAGCAGCACCTTAAAAAGATTTATGCAATATTGATTGCATGCGGTCACTATCCAATATGCCCATGGTGCAACGAACCAATTTATAACATTAATGATTTTTCATGGGATCATATTACCCCACGCGCACTGGGTGGTGCGGACACGCTGGAAAACCTGCAACCAATGCACAAACATTGCAATAACGAAGACAAACAGGCCACCGCATATCAAGAAGAATACAACTATGACATTCAATCGGACTTACAAGAAACGGTTTACAATGTCCGTATTACAATTTCAAAAAAGCGCGCTGATACCGAACAAGGAATTAAACAAGAGCGAAAGAAAGTAAAATACAACAATCATCAACGCCACAAAAACACAACAAAGAATCAAAAACAACGTTAAAAAGCCGCCAAATTTGGCGGCTTAAATTTTGGTGCGGGCGAAGGGAATCCGAACGTATTGTTTCCTTAACGAGTTGCGTTATTAGCAACGAGTTTAGATAAAGCAGAGAGGATACCCGACTCAAACATTCCATACTTCAAACTTGGTGCGGGCGAAGGGAATCGAACCCTCGTCTTCAGCTTGGGAAGCTGACGTGCTACCATTATACCACGCCCGCAGCGCTGTGCATTTTATATAAAACAAAAACAAATGTCCAGAACAAAAGAAAATTATTCCGCTTTACATACCAAACACTTTTTATTATCCTCTAAAGAGAAGATGGAAGAACAAAGAGAATGCGGACGCTTTTTTCAGTATTTTTAATAACATCTCTTATTGGGCAAATTTTCTCGATTGCACATGCTGACGACAATTTTGAACAAACCGACCGCCTAACCACACTATATGAAATAATAAAAACGGCTGGCTGGGGCGAAAATTCAGACAACGAAGAACGCCTGTCCTTATATAAACAGGTTGAAGATTTAATCAAGCAAGATGCACAAACCATCAATGAATTGCAAGAAAACGCCGACGCAATGAAGGCAAAAGAACAATCCACAGAAAATAAACTGTTGGGTGGCGCAACCATGGCAGCAACCGGCATCGGCGGAATGCAGGCAATGTCTGCATTGGCCGAAAAAAACGCTGACGAAGATGCAGAAACTGCCATGCGTGCATACCTGGCCACATTTTCATGTAAATATGGCAACTATCGCGTCACAGGTGGTGAAAAAAATGTTGTATTACCCGGCGGCAATGAATTAATCAGTCTGTACAGCGAATACGTCAATCTGGCTAATGATTTAAAGGCACGAAAAACCGCATTAGATATGCGCCCCGGGATTGAAACAGAACCGATACTGGATGCGGCGACATCTGGCCTGTATGACGATATATCGATTGGGAAAACATCTGGGGCATTTACATCCCTGGCACGTGCGCTGCAAAATCCAGACGGCCCAGACGCCATCGCATGGGCCGCACAAAAAGAAGAAACCGCCAAACAATTAAAAACCGGTTTAACCACCGCAGGTATTGGTGCTGCGGCAGGCATTATCGGGAATCAAATTATCAATAAAAATTCCCCCACGGAACGCAGTGGTGAAATTATGGCAAAACGTGAAAAATTATCCAAAACATTGGACGAAACCATTCAGCGCATCATCCAAACATGCAACAGCGAAATTGCCACAGCCCAGGCCACTGCAGCAAAAATAAAATCAAAAATAACAAACTGGCAATCAGAGCCACAGTATGCCGATTTTGTATCAATGGCAGAATCCGCTGAACCACTAAAATCTGAATCCGACATAACAAAACTGAATCAACATCCCGTATGCAATTAAAATATATTACATCTTTGTTATCATTTATATCCGCCATAATATTATCTGGTGCATGTTTTGCCACTGATAAAATTGACATTTCTGTCATGCAATCAAACCTGGAAAACCCACAAAAAAACATCATATATTATAAATCATGCGACGGAGAACCCGGCACATGTGAAGACCTATTTTCAGAAACCCAGGTTCAAATGATGCAGGCTGTCGCCCTGGCCCAAGAATACGCAAAAATAAAATACGGCCACGATATAGTCTGTTCTGCAATATACCGCAAAAAAAACAATGATGATTATATTAAATGTTCTGACAAAACAGGTGCGGCAAATTACTATGAATTTAAATTTGATGACGTCAAAGAAAGCATAGACAGCACTATTCAAAAAAATGTAGCAGACGCACTGTGCACAATGCACCACGGCACATACAACCATAATTGTTCTATACGCAACGAATACACTGACGATTTGAAATCATCGGTTTCACATTTTGGCTATACTACTGTTTGCAATCCTGACATTGCCATAAACAGAAACCATTCAATCTGTAATATTATATTTAATACGCGTGACGCATCGACCTATGAATTAAAAACAGCATTTGGCATTGACCCGCGTAAATTTATGTATCTGCAACTGCAATCCGCCGCCGATATGGATTTTTTATTAAAAAGATATACCCAACGCCAGATTGAATCCAGTGGTCAAACACTGACACAATTTGAATGCGCTGCCAGCTTTCAAACATACAAAACAGGCAACACAATCAACAATCCCAAAGACGATATTATTTCGTGCATTGCCAACGGGAAACCAATTGACTTTCTATTTGACGATATAAACGAGGCCTTTGATTACCAGGCCAAGGCCGGCACATCTGGCCTGAACTGTATTGCAGATTCCGGTGGCACATTTGACGGCAAAAACTGCCACGGCCTGACGAAAGAACAGTGCACAGAATTAAACAATCAAATTCCAACGAAATGGGACACAACACTTGACACCTGCGTCCTGACCGATGCCAGCAAGGCTGCCACAATAAACAACATTGCTGATTACGCAAAAATTATTGGCACCGGCGCAGCATTGATTACAATAACCATCACAACCGGTGGTGCTGGTACCATGGCAATTATTGCTGCCACCGGAACAGGACTTGCAACGGCCGGCTCTGTAATCACGACCAGCACCCAACTGCACAGCGACAGCAAGGCCCGTGACTTTATCGCTGTATCCGCGAACTGCACAACATCTGATTGTGCAGAAGATACATTAAAATACTTTATCGAAAATACTGCCGTATTTTACAACGAACAAGATAATCAATTATGGGAAACTCTTGATGATGAGTTAAACAGAATCCTAGGTCTGTTACCAGAAAACAGTAAATTCCATGAATCGCTGTACAAAACAATTGCCGAACAGCAAGATATTGAAAATTATATGGACTGGCCACTATCGAAAAAATTGGAATTAACCGGAAAAGTTTGGATTGCCACAGGCTCCGTCATGGGCATTACTGGTGCTATTGGTCAACACTGGGCATCGCTAATCAACGGATTCAAAGGAATGATTCCTGCGTCAAAAGCGTTGGCCGGCACCGCAAAAAAGATATCCGAAGTGATAGCCAGTAATGCATTAAAAAATACTGGGCGAATTGGCGATGCATATGGAATCATCGACGGTTCTTCTTCATTAATAAAATCATTCTAGACAAAAAAAAGAATATCAATAACCACTTGACATTCCATACATTTTTGTACATAATACGGCTGCAAATCCCAAAGATTGCCATTATTGAAACGCCAGTTCGCAGTATGCGTGTGGTACATCATCCGACGAGTTTTCGTCCTTGATGTCGGTTTTCTTTGTGGAAAAACAGTTAAAAAAACATTAAAAGGAGCAAAAAAAAATGGCAACTGTTATTCGTTTGGCACGTTTCGGTGCAAAAAAACGTCCATATTATCATATTGTTGTAACTGATTCACGTAATGCGCGTAATTCAGGTAATGTATTGGAAGTTGTTGGTAAATATGATCCAATGCAAGCAAAAGACAGCGATAAACGCGTTATCTTGAAAATGGACGAAGTAAAATCTTGGTTGGCCAAAGGCGCACAACCATCAGACCGCGTTTACAAATTCTTGGCGAACGCAGGTTTGGTAAAACCACGCGCAATCCCAGTCCAGACAAAAAAACATCTGCAATCTGAAAAAACACAGATGAAGATTAAAGACAAGGCTGAAAAACTGGCAAAAATCGCCGCTGAAAAGGCCGCTGCAGAAGAAGCTGCCAAGGCTGCCGCAGCTGCCCCAGCAGAAGAAGCTGCAACAGAAACAGTTGCTGAATAATTTTGTTCCAAAATGCCCGGGGCAACCCGGGCAGATTATTCTACTAGGAAAAAATATGTCTATCAAATTACATGACTGCCCATACTGCGATAAAATCGTTTGTGATACAGGATACAGCGTTCGCGAATCAAACCGTCAAAAAATGGCAACATCTGGTCAATACGTTCAAAAATTATTTCACATTACAACTGAATGTAAATGTGATCCAGAAAAATGCAAACGCTATCTGGATAAAATAAAAGAATTAACGAAGCAAAAGACAAAATAAAATGGCAAAAACAGAACTTGTTAATCCTGATGTCAAAATGCCAGGCGCCGAAAGCACAACTGAACAGCAATTAAAAAAAACGGTTCGCCTGCATTGGGACAATGAACCCAACAGCGACTTTGACTGCCCATATGACGGTACATATTGCCGCCAGAAACATATGCGCGTATTACGCTGGCGCGAAGCAGTCGCATATAACGCCGCACACCGGGTAAACCAGGTATTTTTGACAAGTGCAAACATGTTCGATAAATGTCCATTGGAATACAGTAATGACGTGCAATGTATTCGCCGTCTGCGCTACGAAAATATAATGAATAAATTAAATCAAAATGCAAAATAACGATAAAATTTTGGTTGGTAAAATTGTTGCCCCCCAGGGTATCAGGGGCGAAGTTCGCATCCAAACATTTACCAGCAGCCCATCTGATTTTAAATCTTTGGCTGTCATTTGTTCTAAATTCAATTCAAATGATTTTAAATTTATACGCGCATTGCCAAACACAAATGTTATTATTGCAAAAATTAATGGTGTTGACGACCGCAACACTGCCGAAGCACTGCGTGGCACAGAATTGTTTATTGAACGCGCCACCCTGCCCGACCTGAACAAAGATGAATATTACCAGGCCGACCTGATTGGATTTGACGTTATTCGCGACAGCATAAAAATTGGTATTGTTTCCTGTTTCCAGAACTATGGTGCTGGCGATATCATTGAATTAGATAATGGCGACATGGTATCATTTGTTGGTGCAACCGTTGACATGAACACGAAAACAATTTATACAAGGTAGAAAATATGAAAATTGCAGAAAATATATTACAAGAAACGAACGAAAAATTCAGCATTGCAGCATCATGGGGAATAGTTGTTGTTGCGTGCCCAAATCCACGTCCAAAATGTGCACTGCGCGGCTATGTTGAACACAATCCAAACCTGGCCAAGATTATTAATATCAAAGGTTCAAACGTTACAACATTGCGCACACTGGGTGAAACCGAAGAAATCGCAAACAAAACACCGGATTTATATAGACGTGCAAAAAAAATCTGTGAAATGTGTTTAAAATCACATCAAAAAATAAAAAACAAATAAAAATGCACTTTAACATATTGACCATTTTTCCAGAAATGTTCCCCGGCACACTGTCGGGCGGGGTTGTTGGTCGCGCGCTGGAACGCGGGATTTGGTCATATGACGCAATAAATATTCGCGACTTTGCCATTAATAATTATGGCAGTGTTGATGACACCCAGTTTGGTGGTGGCGCAGGCATGGTTATGCGCCCAGACGCGCTGGGCGCGGCAATCGATTCTGTAAAAAAACGTGGTAAAATCATATACTTTTCACCACGCGGTCCGACACTGAATCAAAAGATGGTGCGCGAATTTGTGTCCACCCCAGATACGACATACACTCTGTTATGTGGTCGATACGAAGGAATTGATCAACGAATTATAGATGAATATGATATAATGGAATTATCCATTGGCGACTATATCTTATCAGGTGGCGAAATCGCAGCCCAGGTTTTTATTGACAGTTGCGTTCGTTTAATGGATAATGTTGTCCACGGTGGCATTGAAACCACCCAAAATGAAAGTTTCGAAATCGGCGGGTTAGAATGGCCGTTATACACCCGTCCGTCAGTATGGCGTGGACGAAGCGTCCCAGAAGTCCTGCTGTCCGGTCACCACGGCAATATCGAACGGTGGCGGAAACAACAATCGGACGACATAACAATGGAACGTCGTCCGGACTTAATAAAGGAAAAGTAAAAATGAGCATTATTAAAAAAATCGAAGCTGCCCAGGTTGCAAAATTGCAGGGCGATAAAAAAATCCCAAACTTCAAAGCTGGGGATACATTAAAAGTTCACGTTAAGATTAAAGACGGTGACAAATTCCGTATCCAGGTATTCGAAGG
>CAJGDN010000032.1 GCA_904502245.1 uncultured Alphaproteobacteria bacterium
CGCCATACTCCGCGCCATCTTTACCAGCAATCTTATCCGTCGTCACTGCACCATTGGCAAGCATATTTGATGTCACATACCCTGGATACACAGAACCATCTTCATTTGTAACCAAAGCCTTGTTCACGTTTTCTGGACCCTGTTCAATACTGACCTTGCTTGCGGCCGCACTTTCGGCCTTAATCGCGGCATTACCCGCAAGATTTACCATACGATTTACATATGTTACACCCGCAACACCAGACGCAACATCATTTAACGCATCTTTCAAACCAACATTCGTCGCTTCGACATAAATATTGGTGTGTGTATCACCAACCGATTCATCTTCACTTGGTACTGTCGCCAATACCGGATTCACCGCCAACATCGCGCATAATGACACTGTGATTAAGAACTTCTTGGCATTATATTGCATTTTATATAACCTCTCCCATCTCTTTCTTGGCGGTGATACGAAAATGCAAATAGAACGTATTTCTATGACCCCACCGGGCTTCAAAATGGCCGCATCACCAAAATAAAAACCACCGTTTTTAACAAGTGGTCAGGAGGTTGAAAACACTCATCAAAGCAACGCCAGATAAACGACGCAATTAACATTTCCCAAACGCCGTTGCCCGTTTCCTCACACCCCATCATGACAATTCATCACGACAACACTATTATGCCAACAAATGAAAAATATTTCAATAAAAAATCCCTTAATGTTTTTAAATTTGCTTTTTTTTGGGAATATTGATACTATACATCCCTGAAAAAGGATTTATATGTCAGTCAAGGCAAAACGCCTGGTAAAAAAAGCTATCAGTTATTCAGGTATTTTCTTCTTTATCTTAGCGGCAGGAATGCTGTGGTGGCAGTTGCGTAATTACAGCCTGTCTGATATTGCACATTCAATACTTAACATCCCTTTTATCAACCTGGCAATGGCATGTGTTGCATGTTTTGCAGGATACATTGCACTGTCATTATATGATTATCTGGCATTAAATTATGTCGGTGGCAAGGTCACATGGTGGAAATGGATGTTGGCGGGGATGCTGGGATTCGCAATCAGCAACAATGCCGGACACGCCGTGGTCAGCGGGGGTGCAATCAGATATCGCCTTTATACACGTTGGCGCATTCGTGGTGGCGACATTTTAAAAATGCTGACCATATCTGGATTCACATACTTCCTGGGCGCATCAGCAATCGTAGTAATCAGTTATTTTTTAATCCCCAGTGACGTATTTAACAATTCTATTGGGGCCAGCATGGGCATGAACGCCCTGTTTATATTCTGCACAACAACATTATTGGCATATTTTGCGACAACGATAATATTTCATAAAAAAAGCATAAAAATCGGACAAATAAAATTCCAAATTCCATCGACAAAAATGGCAACTGCACAAACAATACTGGGCATAACAGACAGTGTATTGGCCGGATTGGTTTTATATTTTTGTATGATTCCATTTGTTGAAATTCCATTTGTAATATTTATGGGACTGTTTGCAATCGCACAAACGACCGGCGTATTCAGCCAGGTTCCTGGTGGCATTGGTGTATTTGAAAGCATTTTCTTACTGGCCCTGCCCGACAGCGTAGACAAAGCAAACATCTTTGGCGCCTTGTTGGCATATCGCATAATTTACTATGTTTTACCATTAATTGGTGTTGGCAGCTTATTTTTTATCTATGAAAGGTGGTTGCGCTCGCGCATGAAAAAGTGGATAAATGATGCCAAAGAAAAAATCCCTGCAAAAATCAGCAAAATAAAATCCGAGATAAAAATTAGAAAATAAATACCTTGCCAACCCGTATATTGGCATGTTAGAATAAGCCCTGTGTATGAAAATGGGGTAATATATAAGTGTTTGTATTGTCACTATTTTTAACAATTCGAATGGTGCTGATGATTATCGTGGCACAATTCCTTGGCATGGGCATGGACGCCCCATGGGAACGGACTGTTACCATTGCATACACCGCCAAAACAAAAGGATTATTAAATGTCAAAAAAAATATACGTGGATGCAGTCCACCCGGAAGAAACACGTGTTGTTGTTGTTGACACGGCAACAAATCGCGTTTCTGACTTTGACGTTGAAACCACAACAAAACCCCAGATAAAAGGAAACATCTATCTGGCCAAAGTTATACGTGTGGAACCGTCACTTCAGGCGGCATTTGTTGATTACGGAACGGGGAAAAATGGATTCTTGCCATTTTCTGAAATTCACCCAGACTATTATCAGGTTACGCCTGAACAAAAAAAGAAATTACTTGAACTGGCACACGCCAACATTGTTGACGACGACGACGATCCGAATGACGAAGAAGACGAAGTTGCAGAATATGATGATCACAGTGCCGGTGAAGATAACCACGAATTTACAAAACGCGCACGCGAATTTAAAATTCAAGATGTTATCAAGCCAAAGCAAATCTTGCTGATTCAAGGTGTCAAAGAAGAACGCGGCCAAAAAGGCGCATCTATGACAACATATTTGTCATTGGCGGGTCGGTTTGCGGTCTTGATGCCAAATTCACGCAAACGCAACAGCTATGGTATTTCTAAAAAGATTTCTGACAAATCGGAACGCGCACGTCTGCGTGAAGTGTTACACAGTCTGAAAATCCCAAAAGGAATGACGGTTGTTTTGCGTACAGCAGCTATGGGCGCATCACCTGCGGATATTGCAGCAGATTATGACTATCTGGTAAATCTGTGGAACGAAATTCGCAAAACGACACTGGCATCGGTTGCACCAGTAACAATCCACACTGAAGATTCACTGTTGCGACGCGTGGTTCGTGACTTCCTTAGCGACAAGGAAGACGTTCTGGTTATCCAGGGCGAAGAGGCATACGATGCCGCGAAACAGTATTTCCAACAAATGTACGGTCGTGCACCACGCAAACAATTGGTTCAATACAAAGATGTCGCCGTCCCATTAATGGTCAAAGCAGGCGTTGAAAAACAACTGGAAGGTTTGCATGGACCATACGTAACATTGCCATCGGGCGGTTCTCTGGTTATCAATCAAACCGAAGCCATGGTTACAATTGACGTTAACTCGTCCCGCGCAATCAAAGAAAAAGATATCGAACAAACCGCATTGAACACTAATTTAGAAGCGGCCGAAGAAATTGCCCTGCAATTACGTCTGCGCGATTTGGCCGGTATCGTTGCGGTTGACTTTATCGATATGGAAGAAGAAAAAAATAACCGCAAACTGGAACTGAAAATGCGCGAGGTTATGAAGCGTGATCGTGCCCGCACACAAGTTGCCAAGATTAACAACTTTGGTGTGCTGATGTTATCGCGTCAGCGTCTGCGCAGCAGTTTCATGGAATCATCATACGTTGCATGTCCACACTGTATGGGTGCAGGCGTTGTTCCATCAATCCAGACAGCGGCAATTATTCTGTTCCGTCACCTGCAAGAAAAACTGTTGGCCAAAGCGGCACAGAAAATTATTATGACTGTGCCAACTGATGTTGCGGTATATCTATTAAACCACAAACGTGCAGAATTGGCCCAGATGGAGGCAGAATTCGAAACAGAAATTGTTATCGTTGGCGATGACAGCCTGTTGAATATTGACCAATATTCAATTCAGCGCGTTGCCCCCGAACAAAATAAAACCGAAGATTTGTTAGGCGCATATGCACCATCAACAGATATCAAGAAAAAGAATGCTCAGCATATTGATGCGAAAAAGACGACCGTAAATGCACAACGTCGCCGTCGCAAAAAACAAAACAAGAAAAAAACGCTGTGGCAAAAAATTATCGGTTAAAAAATCCCCTTAACGGGGATTTTTTTAAACAAAAAACGCCCAACATTGGGCGTTTTTATTTCTGGTGCCGGTGATAGGACTTGAACCTACGACCCCCTCATTACGAATGAGATGCTCTACCAGCTGAGCTACACCGGCGCAACGCATGTGACTATAATGTATTCATAAAATAAATTCCAGTAATTTTTTTTATTGTCTTAACAAAATTATTGCACACACGCACCCTTGGCACATAAACATATTATTTGATAACTGCCCCCTTAATCAAAGTCAGGTCTTCTTTGATATCATCTATCTTTATTTGGATTTGCCCAATCCCGGTTTCCAATATAGTTGTGCGATTTTCCAGTGATGTTATTCTTGTATCAAATGTTTCATGTTCGGCAACCGATAAATCCTGGCGGGCGGCCCAATAAATCAGACCGCCAATAAACACGATTAAAAACCAACTGTTACGCAGAAATTCCATTGATATCATGACTTATCCTCCCTGCCCCGCGATATCAATGCATCAATCTGCCGCACCAACGCGCACTGGGCCGCAGCCCAGCGCAATTCAGCATCAGACGCATTTATCCCCAACGTACGATTAACGGTAATTTTGTGCAGATATTCCAAAACACGTGTGCCATATGGCGTCGAAAAACATCGCGCAAAATCCTTTTCTATATCTGTCATAATTCACCCCCAATCAAAGTTTCCATTGCCGTCATCTTTGCGATTGGTGCAACATATTTCAGTTCTGCGTCACCATTTAATTTGATTGGCGCAATCACACCACGACGTGATAAAATCTGCAACCCACGATCGCACAGCGGCCTGATAAATTCATGCAACAGACGCCCATACGTCGCCCCCAGGATACGCATCATATCGGCATTGCGTGCTAAAATTTCAGTCGCGGTCATTTCTTTGTCTGATAACAAGCCCAATCTATCTGCCAATAGAGTATGACGAATCCGTTCACGCAGGTCCTTTAATATCAATTGTGATACGTCAAAATTTGCACCGCTGGACAATGGCGTCAACCCCGATGAACCAACAGCCTTAGGTATAATTGCCCCAGGTGTCAGGTTAATATTTTGCAGGTTTATAACCCCGTCGTCATCGGCCTGCCAGATACCAGAAACAGCAATTGTTGCGTTTTTCAGGACTAATTCAACAACCTTGTTCGCGGTTTTAATATCTGGTAATGCGCGCAAGACAGGACCACGACCATATAATTCACCTGATGCCAGCGACCAACGGAATATGATATATGGATTTGTTTCAAATGTACCTGTTGCAACAATATTGTTTTCAATGTCCCCGCCAACATCTAACCATGCAGTAAATTCTGTACCAACCAACGATTGAACCAGTTTTAATGGCATATCCGGTTCCCGCTTAATCATATCACGCAGGTTTGCAGGTGGCGTCCATGTTGGGTATTTTTCCATGACTTCACGTGCAGGCATTGATGTTGTATGAAATACAGCATTTGGCAATATCGCAATATCATCCATTGGAATTGCCTTAAAATTAAAGGCAGACGATGCCCCAATTGGATTTTCTGACATAAACAAGCATGCCGTCCCTAATACTACCAGGTCCATATAACACTGGTGAATCGTTGTATAGAAATTTGAATCATTTAAATTTGCACGCAAGGCTGCAGTTGCAAATTCTGCATTTTGCGACAATTCGCTTTCCCCAACCAGTTGCAACCACATTGATTCAGGTGGCGTCAGCAATGTATAAATCGATGCCGCCAGATTATCCGATGCATCCATCGCTGTTGAATCAAACAATGTCGCCACGTCTTCGTCTGCCGATGGCATCGCATACCGGCGCGCCGCATCCCAACGTGCGGTCCATGGTGTGCGCATATCCAGTGCGCGTTTATACAGATTTTGTAGATTTTTTTGCATTTAATAATCCTTTTGGTTAATTAAATTGAAAAGTTTGTATTTGCAGAAAATGTTTTCTGAACCGCCCCAGATGCACGTACCGGTATTGGGGTCTGGGTTATTGCGCCTGCCACCGCATCCAATCCATCGTCATGCACACCATACGCTCCGACAGGGGTCCAACCCAACATTTCTGACATCAATGGCGTCTGCCGAACACGCGTATGCGCGTACAACCGTCCAGTTGATAACAATGGTTCAATTGCATTTAAAATTCGTTCTGATTTTGGTTTATTGTTCTTTTGCGAAATTACATGCACACAGATTCCACGACGTGTTGCACAATCCCGCATAATTTCAGGCACCCCAATTCCCAATCCATTTGTTTCAATTGTTATACGGTTAATTTTTCGTGTCCCCATAAAATCCAGAACCATATCGCATTGGCGTGATAATGGAAATGCTTCAGATTCATCAACCGTCAGATACAAGACGTCGTGTAAAAAGACGCATCTGTTTTTATCGTCACGAAACAATAATGCGCATGCACTGCTGTCGCGTTTTTTGCGTCCTGTGGACGGATCCCAATACAGCGTTACACCCGTTATCAAATGCGAACCAATTTTCGCGCTGCGCACATCAAATTCTTCTTCATAAAAACGCACACCACCTGGGTCCAGCCGCGCGCGTTCAATTGGCACAAAATCTAACATCATTTGTGACATAAAATGTCGCACGCCAACCGTTTCACGTAACTGTTCAATGGCGTCCATCGGAAACAATTCTGGCCATACAGGTTCACCATTTGCATTAACTATCGGAATTTTCAGCAATTTATACCCGCGCAAAAAAGGCGTTGAAAAAGCATTTTTTTCATATACCATGGGCATAGAAGCAAAGGAATTAGACATGGATTTTACCCCCAAAACGTTACCAACAAATCTAGAAGCTGAACAGGCTGTATTGGCTGCGGTTTTAATGAATAATCGCGCATTGGAACGCGTGTCTGAATTCCTGCGACCAAATCATTTTTCACACCCCGCACACCAGGAAATCTATAAACTGGCGGAACGTCAATTTGCGGCCGGCATCCCATTTGATATTATTACAGCAAAAAACTATCTGGACCAACAAGGGGTCTTGGAATCCGTTGGTGGCGTAGACTATCTGACGCAATTGTCTGGTGCAGGCGCAACCGTTGTTAACGTTGAACAATATGGACGCATCGTTTACGAACACGCATTACGTCGCGACCTGATTGCGCTGGGCCAAGAAATTACAGACAAAGCATTCATAGAAGACCTGGATAACCCTGCATCACGCCAGATTGAATTAGCCGAACAAAAACTGTTTGATATGGCAACCGCAGGCGCATCAGAACGCGAAGTTACACCAATCGCCGCCGCATTGCAGACCGCGCTGAACGAAGCAGAAATTGCATACAAAGCAGACGGCCAATTATCCGGTCTGACCACAGGTCTGGATGCATTGGATAAATCAATCAGTGGTCTACATCATTCTGACCTGATTATTATCGCAGGACGTCCGGCGATGGGTAAGACCACCCTGGCAATGAATATCGCATTTAACGCAGCAAACGCTATTGCATATGGACGCGCCAACCAAAATTACAAGGGTGCGGTAGTATTTTTCAGTTTGGAAATGTCCGCATCCCAGTTGGCGGCGCGTGTTCTGTCTTCGCAGTCTAAGGTTCCCGCATCCGCCATGCGCGAAGGAAATTTGACTGACGAAGATTTCTTGAAAATGTCCCAATATTCTGCCGCCATTGGCAAGGTACCACTGTTCATAGACGATACACCAGGAATGTCGGTACCAATGATGCGTACACGTGCACGCAGACTGGCACGCAAACATGGTGGTATTGCCCTGATTGTTATTGACTATTTACAGTTGATGACGTCCCCTGGCGGTAAACACAGCGATAACCGCGTTCAAGAAATTTCTGAAATTACCCGTGGTCTGAAAATGCTGGCCAAGGAATTAGATGTACCTGTAATTTCACTGTCCCAGTTATCACGCAGCGTGGAATCACGTGATGATAAACGACCAATGCTGTCTGACCTGCGTGAATCAGGATCTATTGAACAGGACGCGGACATTGTTATGTTTACATATCGAGAAGAATACTATCTGCAAAACCGCGACCCATCAGAACGTCTGTCAAATACGACCAATAATGCAATGGTTGAATCATGGCAAAAACGTTATGAACGCGCCAAGGGCAAGGCAGATATTATCATCGGTAAAAACCGTCACGGCCGCCCTGAAACAGTGCGTACCGCATTCTTTGGCGATTACAGCTTATTTGATAATTTACCAGAATTTGAATCATACGACGATAATGAATTCGCCCAACCAGCACCAACTGTGTCTGCAACAAATCTGAACAATGACACAGATTTTGCACCAACTGCAATCAATCCAGACGACATTCCAGACGATATGCCATTGTAATTTATAATTATTTTCTTGCACCACATGCATAAATTGACTATTATTTTGTCAAGAAATAGTTATTTAGGAGTTGCACATGGCCCAAGAAGAAATTATTTTTCCAAATAATATCCGTAACATACGTTTGGCAAACGGCATGAAGATGACTGAATTGGCCCGCCAGGCAGGTTTGTCTTTATCCGCAGTTTCGAAAATCGAAAAAGGTGTGCGACGCCTGAATCAGAAACAATTATTAAATATCTGCAATATTTTAAGTTGCAAATTATCTGATATTTTCATCAAAGAATCTGACGATGTTGCAAACCAATGGCAATCTGAAATAAAACGCCGTTTAAACGACAACGAAAACAGCGGCTTAAAGGTATTTGGCAGTGGATTGCGCAAAATCCGCCAACAATCCGGCAAAACAATTGCCCAGGCTGCAAAAGAAGCCGGCATGACCCTGTCTGTTTATCATAAGATTGAAGTTGGCCAGCGCGAAATATACAAAAATGAAATTGAACCATTGGCAAAATCTTTTGCGATGGGCGCAGAAGATTTGTTTGATAAAATTGCAAACTTGTATAAATCAGGTGAATTGAACAAACATATCAGCAAGGTAAAAGAACGCGTTAAATCTGTTCTGGTACCTGGGAACCCACTGTCTGGCATTGACATGCATGGCAGTCTTTATGGCGCAAAACTGTACGACAGCGCACGAAAAAAACTAGTTCCTGTGTTTGGCACACCATCTGGCAAATCAATTGCATTTAAAAAATCTGATAAAACAATGATTGTTGCGCCAATGCCATTAGAAGGTCGCGCAGGTATTTACGCCATTGTACCAAACACAAAACGTTTGGGCAGCATAATTCCTGAAAAATCATATATTTTTGCAGACGCATTAACCCCCGCACAACCAGGCGACATGGCAGTATGCATAGATACTGACTTTGACACATTAGATAACGACACAACAATTAATGTTCAAATCGCCAGCATCCGCCAAGATTCCAAGGGCAATATTTACGGCCACATATCGGGTCCTGACGAAAAAATAAGTGCCAAAACAATGCACAAAGTTGTAATGATTGTTATGGAATAATATCATTTATTTCACCCCGGAGAGAGAGGCCAATATGAAAGCAAAAATCAGAACAACCGCACAAAGATTATTAAACCTGTACCGCCAAGAACATGTAATTATTGGCGGTTGGGCAACCATTAATCCTATATTTATAAATGACGCAACCGATGAAGTTATCACAGAATTAAAAGATATGCCAACAGGTCCAACCTTGATTCAGCATATTGAAAACCTGCGCAGTGGGAAAACCCCGATGGATTCAATTGAACGTGAATTACTGCCATACGGTGGCATGATGACAGAATCAATTGCATCGATAAGCCTGCGTGACGATGAATTACATGAACTGCAAAATGCTATTGAACAATTTACACCGGACCAATCTGGTCTAAACATGTTCTTAGACACACCTGTCGTTCATAA
>CAJGDN010000033.1 GCA_904502245.1 uncultured Alphaproteobacteria bacterium
GCGCTTTATCAATTTCTGTCTGGGCGACACGTGTCAGATTGGATTTTACAGAATCTAATTTTTCGTTTACCAGTTTGGCTGTGTTATCAACTTTTTCTATCGCTTCGTTCGCCTTGCCAACACCTTTGTCAACGGATGCGACCGCTTTATCAACACCATCTGTTTTTACACCAAATTTATTTGCCAGACCTGTTATTTTCTTGATACCTGATGTTTTTTCTGAAACATGGGCGGTCTTTTCTTTTGCGGCTGTTGTTTTATCCGTTACCTTATCAACCGTATCTTCTGCCATTTTTACACCATTGATTGCAGCAGCAATCGGTTTTTCCAAATTTATAGATTTCGCAACACCATCCAATAATGCTTCATATTGTTTTACAATTCCACGTTGCAAGTCGAAAAACATAGAAACAACAATAGATTTCTTAATCGGGCCTGAATACGTATTCTTTACATGCAATGGCGCCCACACAACCAATGCCAGCCACACAACAGTTATGATTGAAAAGGTGCGCTTGGTCCATGTGATGATAGACTGTTTCTTAGCAACCGTCTTGACACCGCCCATATCGATAACTTCTATTTGTTTCTTTTGTCTGACCATAAAAAAACTCCTTTGGCATATATGAAAGGAGTTTAGACAAATATAACAATATATTGCAACGATTTATTTTACTTTCTGGTCCTGACAAACAGTTTTCATTGCCTGATTAAAGATATCAATGTCTGACTTTAAGGCATTATAGGCAATTGGATGCAACGGCCAATGTGATTGAACCTGCATAATTTGCTGAAGCTTATTCACATACATGTCCGCTGTCTTTTTATCTGTAAATGTCGCAATATCAGTTGTTGTTTTTATGTAAAAACTGTCGTTACGACTGCTTGGACACCCAATGGTATAAACATGTACCAATTTGTCCGAAATGTCTTTGCGTGCAACCGCCAGATATAGACGATTATAAGCACTAAGATTATTAATAGAGCGTATTTTTAGGTGTCTTGGCTCTTTGATTTTTTCCGACAAAGTTTCTAATTCGTTATTCATCTTGTTTATCCTTGGTATAATTCTTTATAAATTCTTGTTTAAATTCTGCGAAGTGGCCCTGCTCTATCGATTCACGAATATCGCGCATCAAATCTTGATAGAACCACAAGTTGTGCTGGGTCAGTAATGTTGCCCCCAAAATTTCGTTACACTTAATCAAGTGATGAATGTATGCACGCGACAGTTTACATGCTGGACATCCACATTTATCATCCAGTGGACGCGGATCGTCTCTGAATTTCGCATTACGCATATTCATTGTGCCAGAACGTGTAAATGCCTGGGCGGTGCGACCGGCACGTGTTGGCATTACACAATCGAACATGTCAACACCACGTTCAACCGCACCCAAAATATCCAGTGGTGTACCAACACCCATCAAATAGCGCGGTTTATCCGTCGGCAACAACGGTGTCGTCGCCGCAATCATATCAAACATGACGCTTTGCGGTTCGCCAACCGCCAATCCGCCAATTGCGTATCCATCAAAACCGATTTCCGTCAGGGCACGCGCAGATTTTTCACGCAAATCTGGAAAATCTGCCCCTTGGACAATACCAAATATTCCGTACCCTGGGCGGTCAATAAATGCGTCCTTGCTGCGGCGGGCCCAACGCGTCACCATATCAACATTTTTTTCAACACGTGCGCGTTCCGCAGGTAATTTCAAACACTCGTCCAGAACCATTGTGATATTAGAATCCAACTGATGCTGAATATGGACAGAATCTTCGGGACGCAAAAAATGCTTTTTCCCACCGTCAAAGTGCGATGTAAACTGAACACCTTCTTCACTCATTTTTGTCAGTGTTGACAGCGACATTACCTGAAAACCACCACTGTCTGTCAAAATCGGCCCATGCCAACCACCGAATTTATGCAAACCGCCCATTTGTTCAACCAAATCACCACCAGGGCGCATCATTAAATGATACGTATTCCCCAAAATAACCTGGGTGCCTGTTGCGGCAACTTGTTCCATGGTCAAGGCCTTGACCGTGGCAGCAGTGCCAACCGCCATGAATACCGGCGTTTGGAACGTGCCATGTGCCGTTTCAACACTGCCACGGCGTGCACTTCCATCGGTTGCAATCAAATTAAATTTCAGTGCCATTATTTTCCTTTTTAAATAACAAACAACAATCGCCATAACTGAAAAAACGATATTTTTCAGCAACGGCATGCGAATATGCGTTTTTCATATTTTCCAATCCTGCGAACGCAGACACCAACATAAACAATGTTGATTTTGGCAAATGAAAATTAGTTAACAGAACATCAACCGCACGGAATTTATATCCCGGTGTAATAAAAATATTTGTTGTCGTACAGAACGGTGCAACACGGTGATATTTTTCAGGTTCACTGTTGGCCATTGCCGCACTTTCCAGTAATCGCAATGACGTTGTCCCCACCGAAATAACACGCGTGGCATTGTTGATTATGTCTGCCTGCGCAGCGGTAATACAGCCCCATTCACTGTGCATTTTATGTTCGGACAGATTTTCTGTTTTTACCGGCATCCATGTACCCGCCCCAACATGCAGTGTGATATTTACGATTTTTGCGCCACGGGCACGAATTTCATCCAATAATTCAGGTGTAAAGTGCAACCCGGCCGTCGGTGCCGCCATTGATCCGATTGGGTCGGCATATACTGTCTGGTACCGGTCACGGTCGGATATTTCTGCATCACGCTTCATATATGGGGGCAATGGCATTTTGCCCACCCGATCCAAAACCGCAAATACATCGTCGGTTATAAATTTGATTTTCAGGCCACTGTCTACATCAACAGCAATAATCTGAATTTTCGTGTCATCGTCCAGGGTTAAGATTTCACCAACCTTAATTTTTGTAAAACGTTTGCATAATCCCCACCAGCATCCATCATCGGTTGCGGTATGCAGTGTGATTTCGTGTTTTGCATCCGCCATGAAACGCGCTGGAATAACACGTGAATTATTGAACACAACAACATCGCCTGGACGCAGATAATCCAAGAAATCACGAATATTTTTGTCAGCACAGTTTTCGCCATCAACAACCAACATGCGCGATGCGTCGCGTACATCCAGCGGGAGCGATGCGATTAATTCAGTTGGCAATTCAAAGTTAAAATCAGATAGTGTTAACATTTAACGGATTTTCCCATTGTGCGCACGTCTGACTTTAACCAATTCGTAAATTTCATCTGGTGTTTTACCGTTAACCCTTTTCAGGTCTGCTGAATTAAGCCCGTTCCCACAAGAAAGAGATGGATTTAATGCGACACTGTCGCCGGGCAGGATGTACTCATACACAGCCTGATATTTTTGGGCATCATAATGCCCCGCAATGAAATATACTTGGTCGGCCAATTTATCGTTGTCTGTATCAACAAAAACCTTGTTATCTTTCTTTTCCAGCACAACCCCGTTGGTGTCCGGCCCATAACAACCAGTTAATCCCATGCAACCCGATAATAAATACGGCAAAACTTTTTTATACGGTTTCATTTTAAATCCTTTTACTTTTTAAATTCCAGCCCCTGGTCAATGTAATTTTCTGCCTTTTCTTCCCAGTCGGGTTCAACACGAACAAACAGGTGCAGGCGCGCGTTTACGCCCCACTGATCCTGAATATCATGGCGGGCGGCGGTACCAATGCGTTTTAACTGTTCACCACCACGACCCACAACAATCTTTTTATGCCCATCGTTGCGCACAGCAATTTTCTGATAGATGTCTAAAACACCGTCCGCATCCACATCAACACGTTCGGTGACAACATTGATATGATATGGCAATTCTTGGTGGATATATTTGTAAATTTTTTCACGCGTTAATTCTGATAAATACAGTTCATCTGGCACATCTGGTGCATCAACCGTATCGAACAAGTACGGGCTTTCTGGCATAACATTTGCCAATGTGGTCAACATTTTTTCAATACCGTCGTTTTTCAGCGCAGAAATCATAAATATTTCAGACCATGGCGCCATAGCGGATATTTCCGCAACCATCGGCAGCAGTTCCAATTTGGGAATCGCATCAACCTTGTTCAATGCAACAAAGATATTTGGACGGTCAGAAATCTTTTCCGCCAACGCACGAATTGTTTCGGTTATACCCTTTTGTGCATCAACCAATAACAACACCGCATCCGCGTCTGATACCGCATCCATTGCCGCGGCGACCATTGCCCGATCCAGACGGCGTGAAGGCTTGAAAACACCAGGCGTGTCAACGAATATCAATTGCCGTGGCCCGACCATTTTAACGGCACGCAGACGAGTGCGCGTGGTCTGAACCTTGTGCGAAACAATGGACACCTTGCGTCCCATGATTTGGTTTAACAATGTACTTTTGCCCGCGTTCGTCGGGCCAATAATGGCAATAAAGCCGGAATATGTTTTTTCTGTCATGTTAAAAACCATAGCACAACATTTTGAAAAGTAAACAAAAACCTTGCAAATTCGCATATTTGTGCTAAATCTGAACATATAATAAAACAAAGGATTTTTACATGCAATTAACAGGTCCAGAAATTCTGCGCAGGATGACAGCAAAAGGCAAGCCAGATATTATTATCGAACCATTTGATTTAAGATGTCTGGGGTCCAACAGTTATGACCTGCATCTGGCAGACACACTGCGTGTTTACCGACACACATTGCCGAACGGCATGAAACCTGCGATTGAATACAAAGGCGCACCATTATTGCACAGTATGCGCGACTGGTTCCATGACGAATATGATTATCTGCGGTTCCGTAAAAATCCAGACATTTATGACATCAGAAACCCCAGATATCTAGTTGACCCAACGAACCCAAAACATCACGAAACAATTGATATAAAAATTCCAGAAACAGGGCTGATTTTATCACCTGATGTGGGATATTTGGGGTCAACAATCGAATACACAGAAACGCGCAATCTGTTCCCGTATATTGATGGAAAATCCAGTGTTGGGCGCAATTTTATATTAAATCATCATACCGCAGGTCGTGGTGACGACGGTTTCTGTGGGGAATGGACATTGGAAATTCGCGTTCTGTATCCAACAGTCGTTTATCCAAACATGCGAATTGGGCAAATTTACTATGAAAAATTCGCGGGCAACCGTATGCCATATGATAAAAACCCAGCCAGCCACTATAACGGTCAGCGTGGTCCAACCGCAGCAGCAGTTATACCAGTGGATGATTTTATCCAAAAGAAAAGATAAAAGGTTTTGGCATGAGCGAATTTATGCAAGATTCTGAACAATATTATTTTACAGTCAAAGACACATTTGAGATGGCACACCGCATACTAAAATCATCCAAAGAACTGCCAGAAAACAAGGCGTTCATCAAGGACATGAATGATATGGACGATTTATTTCGTGCGATTGAAAACGCAATTATAATATCACCGAACTCAACAGGTAATATCACGTACGATATTGCCTATCAGATTTTGGCACTGTGTAAAATTGAAAAATACGCATGTATGATGATGAAACGCAGATTCTATAAGAACATGATGATTGTATTAAAAAACGCAAATAGTGGCGTGCCAGTTGATCCAGCAATGCGACACGCATTATCGGGAATGCAACAAAAATTTGCGCCTTTGATGTTACAAAACCTGAATGATATTATTGCGCCAGAACAGGCCATTAGGACATTTGACGACACACAACGCAAAATTGTCCATCAGAAGATTCAGGTTAAGCAGCCACGCAGAAAATAATCAAAACCGCCATATGGCGGTTTTTTTATTGCAAACAATAATTTTGTTACGTATAATTAGTGAGATGTTTATTAATGTTTGTATCTTTTCTGGAAATAAATGTTGGCGCATTGCCGCCAGATAATTTTTGCGCCCTGCCCCTGGGCTTTGATAATTTTGGGCTTTCATTTTATAAAATAAATTACTAAGATAAAACACAAGAAAAAGAAAAGGTATTTTACTATGTCAGATAAAATCGTATTAACCGGCATCAAACCAACTGGAATGCCGCATTTGGGCAATTATGTTGGTGCATTAAAACCACTGATTGAACAATCAAAATCGCATAAGACGTTTATGTTTATTGCAGATTTACATGCATTAAATACCATACACGATGCATCACAAATCAAACAGCATACATATGAAATTGCCGCACTGCTGATTGCATTGGGGCTGGATTTAAACAACGCAGTATTGTTCCGTCAGTCGGACATTAACGAAATATATCACTTGAACACGTTGTTAAATAACGTTACGCCAAAAGGACTGATGAACCGCGCACATTCGTACAAGGCTGCAATGGACAAAAACACCGCCGCGGGTCTGGACGTGGACGCAGGGATTAATATGGGGCTGTATACTTACCCTATTTTGATGACAGCGGATATTTTGCTGTACAATTCCGATATTGTGCCGGTTGGTGCAGACCAGAAACAGCATGTTGAATTCGCGCGCGATATCGCAGGTTACTTTAACAAAACATATGGCGACACATTTAAAATGCCAGAACCTGTTATTGGCGAAGAAACAGGACTGATACCGGGACTGGACGGGCGCAAAATGAGCAAATCATACGACAACATTATTCCACTGTTTGCACCAGAGAAAGAATTAAAGAAAAAAATCATGCGCATCATTACGGATTCTAAGTTGCCAGAAGATAAAAAAGACCCAGAAGAATCCACAATTTATCAACTGTATAAACATTTTGCAACAGACGACGAAATCGCACAGTTCGCAGAAATGTTCCGTGCAGGCGGGATGGGATACGGGACAGCAAAAACAATTCTGTTTGAAAAAATCAACAGCGTTCTGGCAGAACCACGCGCAGAATATGAACGCCTGATGGCAAATACAGATGAAATTGACGCAATATTGGCAGATGGAGCAAAACGCGCAAGTCTGGTTGCAGCAGAAACATTGGCACGTGTAAAAAAAGCAATGCTGGGATAATTATAAAAGGAGAGAGAAAAGATGAAAAAAACACTGATTTGGATTGGTACTGTTATTGGTGCAGGCGCAGTGATGGCAATGGCATTCAATTTACTGGAACGAAATGCCATAGTTCGCACAGTTTCTGTTAATGGTGAATGCATTACAACATTTAAAAAAGACAAGACTGCAATCACACTGCGCGTAACAACACTGGCACCAACGGCAGCAGAATCTATGAAAATGGCGACAGAAAAAGCCAGCCAGATAACTAAACAACTGGAAACACTGCCGGTCGAGATGCAGACAACACAATTCAATTCGTATGAAAAGACCGAATGGAATCGTGATGCACAGAAATCTGTTACGCTGGGGATTGAAACAACCATCGCAATTGAGGTGTCCGCAAACGGCATGACAACAATCGAAACAGTATTGGCACAATTCGCCGGTCAGAACGATATATACACCGAAAATCTGCGTATGTATGCCAGCCCAGCCATTACCAAGGCGGCGTTGGAAAAATGCCTGGGGGATGCGACCGAAAATGCACGCGTGCGCGCAACCGCAATGGCCGCAGGCGACGGACGACAGGTCGGCAAAATGCTAAGCGTTTCGTATGGCACACAAACAACAGATGTTGCAGTACCAGCATACGGATTGATGCGAACTAAAATGAATGTTGCCGAAGCCGCCGCCATGGATACCGCCGGCACAATCGTTGGCAAAGATGCAGAATTATCTGTTTCTGTGTCCGCCATCTTTGAAATAAAATAGGCATGATATGAATGATACCGTCGTCGATTTTATTAAATACCTGATTGACACAAAACACTATTCTGCACATACGGCGACGGCCTATGAAATTGACATTCGTGATTTTATAAAATTTATGGATGATTATCGGGGTGGCGTGTCCACCCTGAGTGATTTTAAGCAGGCAGACACAATTTGCTTTCGTGCATATTTGGCAAATAGACAACGACGCGGAATGTCAGCAACATCTACTGCGCGGGCACTGTCGTCGTTACGTGGTTTTTATCGTTTCTTGGGTAAAAATTATGGCGTAATTAATGATGCAATTGGACTGATTTCTTCGCCACGTGTGCCACGCAAACTGTCCAAGGCCATTGACCCAATTGATGTTGAAAATATGCATGACGCAATTAAACAAATTGACGCCCCAGAACCATGGATTGCCGCACGCGATTGGGCGTTGGTGGTGTTGCTGTTTGGATGCGGTCTGCGAATATCCGAAGCGTTGGGACTGACCAATAACGACGTGCGCGGTCGCCCAAACGTTCTGCGCATTATTGGCAAAGGAAACAAAGAAAGATTGGTTCCGGTACTGCCTGCGGTTTGGACTGCGATTGAAAAATATGAAAAACTGCGCCCGTTTGGCGGCGATGGGGATGACAAATTATTCCGCAGTGTGCGCGGTCTGCCAATGTCTGCACGAATGGCAGAAAAAGTAGTAGAGGCACTGCGCCACTATCTGCAATTGCCCGATTATGTAACACCGCACGCACTGCGACACACATTTGCGACCGCGCTGTTGGCAGATGGGGCGGATTTGCGCAGTTTGCAGGAATTATTGGGGCATTCTTCACTGTCTACCACGCAATTATACACACGCGTAAATATGGCGGAAATTACGAATATTTATGCAAATGCGCACCCGCGTGCCAAGGATTAAAAACAAAAATTTAAAATCCATAAAAAAAGTGCTTGCATTTATTCTGGGAATAGTATAACATTAGCAACGCTTTGGGGTTGTAGCTCAGCTGGTTAGAGCGTCTGCCTGTCACGCAGAAGGTCGCGGGTTCGAGCCCCGTCAATCCCGCCAGTATTTACACCGTCTTATGACGGTGTTTTTTCTTGTTTATTATTTAAATTTATTTGTTTATAATTTGTTTAGATTCAAAATAAAAAAAGGAGAAAACATGAAATTTAAAAATATGGTTATGGGGGCATGCGTATTAGCATTGGCGGCATGTGGCGATAATGCACAAAACCCAGAATTGTTAAAGGGCGCAAACTTTGTTTCTGCACAGCCGGGCGCAGATATAACGCTGTCTTTTGATCCAAACGAAATGCGCGTTTATGGTCGTGTTGTAAATCTGTATAATGGTGGATATGCGGCAGACGGCAACAATATTAAATTTGAAGGCTTTGCATCAACCATGATGATGGGCGAACCGGGCGCAATGGAAACAGAACAAGAATATTTCCAATTTATGCCAATGGTTGAAAAATATGAACTGAGCGACGGTAAATTAACACTGATTGCGGGTGACGGCAAAGAAATTATCTTTACCCAGGTCGAAGAATTGCCGGGCGAAGAAGCCCCAGCAGAGGCAGCAGACACCCCAGCAGATGCAACTGCAAAATAAAAACGGAAAAAATTCATTGTTATTTACTTGACAATTGATTTGAATACCGTTATAATTTGCCAGCGTTTGATTAAGAACATGGCAGTTTTGGCCCCATCGTCTAGAGGCCTAGGACACCGCCCTTTCAAGGCGAGAACACCGGTTCGAATCCGGTTGGGGCTGCCAAATCTGATTTTCCGTCC
>CAJGDN010000034.1 GCA_904502245.1 uncultured Alphaproteobacteria bacterium
AACGATTGCGCGTCCCCGTGAATCATAGAAAAAATCAGGACCAACTGATTTGTTAAAGAACATATCATCATTACTAAGCAGGAATTTTTCACTTAAATTTGGAATGTTTGCCAAACACATTTCAATCGCCACAGAATTAAATGTTGGTAAACTGTCTTTTGGCATAATGTCTTCTTGGGCAATAACCGTTATCTTTTTATTTTTTGTATTCAGCCACTTTGGCACCTGACCAAATCCGGTCACAATATAGATATGGTTAACCCATGGGGCAAATTTTTCTACACTGCGTAAAGAATATTTTAATTCTTCATTATCGCGCCATCGTGCCTCTACGACCGAGTCTTCACAAATGTTTTCTTTTTTGTTTATTTGCGTTTGCCAGTAATTTTTTTCAGCGCGCCAGTTTTTATCGCTGCCATCAACCCACATGTAAACTAAATCGATTTTATCCATTTTTTATGTCCTTTGATTTTGCCAACAAAAAACCGTCAAAAAATGACGGTCGGGCATTTTCAAGGTCATAAGTACAAATGACTCCGTGGCTTTCGGCATAAACCTATTGTATAACCACAGATACCCGACCGCGATGGCCAGGTCATATTCTGTACGCATTGCGCACAGTGTACTTAAGGGTCTTGAAAACCCAGACCTTTTCTTTCAAAAGTCCATGCAGATTATGCCCCACGCTTAATTAAATTTCAAGGGATTTTAACTTGCGATATAATGCGTATGGTGTTTGAATCCAAATATTGCGCATACCAATTGCTTTTTTTGCCATTTGCACGCATGTAAACGCATGCAGACACGTGAAATCTTTTGATACGGCATGTTGTTCCATTAAAACAAATTCCCAGCCATGTTGTATTAAAATTTTAATATCGCGTTTTTTCAGTGGTATCTGGGCAATTTGCCCGCGTCGTACAAATTGATACATAATAAATCCGTCTCCATCTGGCAAAATTATCGCCACATGGCGAAATTTGCGGCAAAAAATTCGTGGCAATATTTTTGATGTCTTATTTGTAAATCCAATAATAATCATAATAATTCTGTTTGGTTTTGAAAAATAAATAATTGTTATCCCGTGGCTTGACCACGGGACCTTGGTAATAAAAGTTCTTTATTCGTCAATCCAACCGCGTTCACGTGCAGCGATATCCAATACATTCATTGCACTGTTCCACATAGCGGCAGCGCGATTTTCGCCCCAGATATGTTGATGAGGTGCACGTCTGCGGTCGCCAAATTTCTTCATGACACATAATTGTTCGTCGTTCAGCCGTCCTGACAAATACAGTTTTGTAATCATTGTTTCCACATCCAGAACTTCGCATGGTCTGCGCGTTGGTGTGGCGCGCATTCGTCCAAAATTATTTTCACGCATTTGTTTTGAATATAAAAACCAGAACCATAATTGTTCTGCGTTTTGAAATTTTTCTGCGGATATATTTGCCTGTAATTGTGTCATACTTTCTTTCTCCTTTGGTTTTTATGTTCACAATATGATATATAGACTAAGAAAAGATTCCTGTAAAATACTACAACTCGGGGTTGAACTACGAATCAGAAAACAGAATCGGTTTAATGATTTATAATTAGTGTGACGAATCGCGAATTTAACCGTAATCTTTTATGTCTATATCCTCTGGGTAGTATGAAAAAGCGCGCATATATGCGCGCGAAAAAAATAAATAAATCATATATATTTCCTGTGGCAAAAAACATCCCCGCCATTTGGCGGGGATTGATATCAGAACATTGGTGGGAAGCAATCGCCCCCGGTTTCTGGGCAGCAGTTGAATCCTTGTTCGCCCATATCGGTGTATATTTCACCAGTACAACATCCGTTTGCATCTGGTTCTGTGTTATCCAGACACAACAACGTTTCTGTTGCTGCGGCTTCCGCTGCAGGTGGTGGGGCTGGTGGCGTGAATGGATTTTCAATAGCACCTGTCTCTTCATTGTACGTCAGTCCCAAAACCTGTTCATTATATGCCTGATCGCCTTGAATTCCTGTTAATCCCCCTGCATTTGTTTCAACATCATACTTTTCTTGGAATTGTTGCTGTTGATTCTGGTATACGGCGTCCTGGCGGGCCATATTTATCGCTTTGTACTGATTGGCTTGGCAATAGAACAAAATAGTTCTGTAATCATATCCGCCGCAGTCGCCGCCGTTTTTGCATGACGAAACAACATCGCCATCTTCTGTACAATATTCAGCAACCGCAAACGAGCGTACCTGACCAACCCAGCTGCCGTCATCATAATTTGGTTGTGGTGGTGTTACGTTGTTATAATCAAAGCGGTTCTGATTTTTTGACCTGTTGTAGTACGCGTCCACATGGCATTCTTTTGACGTGTCTGGGCATACCACAATTAAATCTTCTGGCGAAAAAACGGTGATACGTGTACCGGCTGCAATTGTAAATGGTGGAACGGTATTATCCATCATATCGACCATTAATTTTTGTGCAACCTGATTCCATGCGGTAATAATTTCATTCTTGGCCAGTTCTGACGAACGCACCGTACCGCTTTGCACAACGGTATTGTTGTCTAAATCAATCTGATTTACAAATCTGTCACTGATGGGTGCAATCAAATTAACTGCCGCCGGAACAACTGCGGTCAACATTGGCATAAAGAATTGCTCCAGATAGTCTGTACTGCCGCGACCAGGTACACCGACACGTCCCTGGGCATCACCTGCAAACGGTTGCGCACCTTCATTGTTGAAATTAAATTCCACACCGTCTGGTCGTATGAATTGATACCACTTTATTTGCATGCGGCCAATCGCCTTGTACGGACCTGGCAAGTCACCTGTAACATATCCTAACATCAGTGTTCCTGCTGGGACAATTATATTGCGCCCATCATCCGAATATACATTGCGGTCGACGGTTGCGCGTACCGGCAATGGTTTGCCTTTTGCATATACATCTGCGTCAGCGCGAACTTCAGATACAATAGTGGCAGGAATTGGTTTGTATTGGCGCAGAACAAAGCTGCGATCATACGGTTGTGATGCAACGATTGCAGAACCGTCACCTGATGTGCCGTATACCACTTCCTCATACTCGCGTTTTTTTATTCCGCTGGTCAACTGTTCTATTCCATCTGCTCCCAAACGTCCCATACCGCCACTTTTGATTGGTGTATCATTTTGCTTGGCGCGATTTACTGGTTTTATGGCTGGGATATTGCTTAACTGTGGCAATTCGCCTGATTTTATCGTGGCGTATCCAATATGGTCCGCATCAGTACCAATTTTTTTACCACTGTCATCTGTTATGATTCCGTTATCTGGATTATATTTACCTGATGGTTCGGTACAATTTTTATCTGCAAATGTGTGGTAATAGTATGCACCACCACTGGGTTTAATCCAACCTATCTGACGTCCTGCGTTATTGTATGCAGGAAATGCAAAGTCTGAACAGCCGTCTGGAATTACGATTTCTTTTTTTTGTTTTTTTTCAGCTTTTCTTTCAGTCACTTTTACAGGTGGAGCGATTGCTTCGATTTCACGAACAATCTCTTCTTGAAACGTTTCTGGTTCTTCTTCTATAAATTCTTCTTCTGTCGCTTCAATGGTTTCGATTGGCTCTGGTTTGATAACTGGTTCTGGTACGGCAACAGCTTCTGTTTTTTTTAGATTCTTTTCCTCGATGACCGGTGATTTTGCTCCTAATGTCAAAACAATCTTAGTTGTACGAGACATGTCTTCCGCTTCGTCTTTTTTGTGCCAGATAACATCTATACTGGTTTGTTTTGTATCTATTGCCGCACCTGGGGCAAAAGTAATCATAATATCACATGAAATGCTGTCATCGATGACCTGATTAATACATGTTGTTTTTGAAGTGATATATCCTTTTATATCGTCGCGTTGTTCAACTTTTTTTATAACGACAGGTGCGGTTGCGGCAACATTAACCTTTTGTTCTTTTTTTTCGCCAACCGTCACATCGGCCCAGTTAATCATATCTGGGACAATTTTAAGTTCAGCGGCTGCAACATTCGCCTTGGCAACTTCCTTACTGTTATCGTTCTTTCCACCTAATAAAATAGTCAACAGTATCAGAACCACCACAAACGCCGCCCCCAGTAACAACCATTGGGCACGACGTGGTGTGCTTTTCCGTATTTCCTGAAATTTTTGTTTAAGTTTGCTCATCCCCAAATCCCACATAATTATTGCATACGAACGACACTGCAACTGGTTCCGCTGAAGCGTAACAGTTTATCGCACAGTGTCTGTGCTGTATCAATATCTGCCAATGGTCCAATACGCAGACGGTATTGGCGTGCACTGGATGCTTCTGCGCCTAAATCGCCAACGCCTTGTTCGTCGATTGCATAAAATACCATGTCTTGGTATGGGGTTAATAAACCCTGACCATCTTCACCACTAAACTTTGCCAATAATGTTGACCAATATTTATCCAATGCTTCAACAGACGTATCTGATTTTAATTCAACTGCTACACCAACTTGGTTGCTGGCAATCAGTGGGATGTTTGTCTGTGGCAGATATGCGCCTGCTGTATTACGTTGTTGTGGCAACATATTTACAACGCTACCGGATTGTTGTGGCATTACCTGGGGTACTGTAAATCCGGCTGGCATATACGTTCCTGCACCCGTCATTGGATTAACAGTTTGTGTGTTTCCAACATACATTGGTGTACCGGTATAGTTTGTGCCCATGC
The DNA here is from genome assembly GCA_904502245.1 of uncultured Alphaproteobacteria bacterium. Taxonomy (GTDB): domain Bacteria; phylum Pseudomonadota; class Alphaproteobacteria; order Rs-D84; family Rs-D84; genus Enterousia. Next base: position 4,719 of record CAJGDN010000034.1, read on the forward strand.
TCATTGCGGCCATACTGTCTGTGTATGCGATATTATTCAGTGATTGACCTGACAGCATGCTTTGTGCGACATTTGCTTCGGCCAATGCCATAACAGATGCTGTGTCTGCAATTAAGAATGGTTTTTCACGTTTTTTTATGCATACCAAACGTTGTCCACTGCGCAGAACCATATCGCCCACAGCTTCTACAATCAACAGGCGTCCGTCTTCGCCATCTGTGCGGAAACCGACTGGTGATTCTCCGCCTTCGACCAACAATGATACGACCGGGCGCTGGGTCATGGAAATAACCTTGTCGCCAAAGTCGATGTAGGTAAATATCCGATCACGCCATACACGTTCTGGTGCGATAACATAATCGTCTGGATTTGGAACAAAGATATCCAAATCAAATCTGAATTCTGATGGGTCGATTTTCATAGATTTAATCCATCCATAATCTTCACCATCTGCACCAACAACGCTGGTTGTTTTTGCTGACTTTTGGAATATAGATTTTGCACCACCTGATTTTGCGGATGTGTTACCAGCCATTTGCAATGATGCATTTCCGTCCAATGTAATATCAACCTGAGAATATGTGATTTCACTGGAATTAGAAGGTTCCGCGCGCAGATACAAAACGTATTTGTTTCCTGATTTACCTGTTACAATCATGTTTGTGTCAGACCCGTGATTCTCTGCCTTTGGCGAAATAAACATTGTACGGTCGCCCTGGGTTGCAGTTATTTCAAATTGGCCCTGGTCACCAACAACGGCGTCTACAATCTGTTCACCATTTGGCAGGGTTATCATTGTAACCATTCCGTTGCGCAATTTAATTGGTAAAACGGTGCCCGCAGACCATGTCAGTTGTGCGTATCCAGGTTTTGTGCTGCCCATTGCCATATTTGCAGTTGGGTTGTCCCAGGCTTCCTGTATGCCATAATAATCTTCTGCGTACGCAGGCAACGTCAAAATAGATGCTATACACAAAACAGATAAGTTAAATTTAAATAATTTTGCAACCATAATACCAGTCCTTCCGTATATTCTTATTTACTCGGCAACCCGAAAACCTGTGTTCAGCGGATCACCATCGCCAGATACAATTTCGTATTCTGTGACACGCAGTCCCAACGGATTTTCAATGCGGTCAACCCATTTGATTTGCTTTTCAGTATCTGCGTCAATCTTTATTTTGATTGTATAATCTTTTGGTATTGTCTGTCCAGTACTATTATCTGTACAGAAATAACGAATTTTAACATGATACGCATCATCATTGCTCATATAAATTGGGGCGCCTTCAAAATTAACTGGGCATTGAAATTCAAATCCAGGCATTCCGCTGATGATGGCAAAAAACATGTCTGTTTGCGTGAATGCTTTGTAAACATCATTGCTGGACATTCTGCGTACAATGCTGTTGTCTCCAATCCATTTTTCGTGCATGACCGCAGGATTTGTAAAGACTTCGTTTCTGTGTCTGACATACTCGCGAACAAAGGCGCTCTTATATGCTTCCAGGTTTGCATCAACGGGCGGCACTTCGACCAGTTTTACGTCCAAGTTATCACGAATAGTTGTTGTTAAAAAAAACACCTGCGGACGATTTAGTGGGAATATATTGTTCAGTGTTATTGTCAAAACGCCCAGTATTACAACAGCAGACGCTAAAACAAGCGTCATCAGTCTGGACAGTAAAACTGGCGGTTCTACGCGATTTGACACAATTTCTCCCTCTTATAATTAGAATGATTGTAGACGAAAAAGTTGTGTGCATGCAAGGGAAAAATTTATAAAAATAAAACAAGAAAAATAAAAGGATTGTGTAAAAATCCCCTTGCTAAGAATTGAAAAAAATATTATAATATTTCCGCTTGATTTTTTATGTTGGTGTGCTATCCTGTCGCAGACTGTTGGCATATCCAGCGGGTGTGGTTACAGTTTCAGGGGCATAGTTCAACGGTAGAATATCGGTCTCCAAAACCGCGGATGAGGGTTCGATTCCTTCTGCCCCTGCCAGTTAAAATTACGTAATTTTGGGCAGTTTTTTATGAGAAAGATGCTAGATTTTTTAAAGTCTGTGCGTGCAGAATGGTTCAAGGTTGTTTGGCCGTCTCGCGACAGTGTTGTTCGTGCGACAATCATGATTTTGATATTTTCCGCTGTTGCGGCGCTGTTTTTCTTTGTAGTTGACAGTGTGTTAAATGCGATTGTTGGCTGGGTGTTCTAAACGGATTGATGCAAAAGGGTGCGTAAAATGGAAGAAAAAATGCAGTGGTTTGTTGTTAATGTTCATACTGGGTGCGAGGACAAGGTTGCGCGTGGTTTGCGTGAACAGATTGACAAGCGTCGTTTGAACGCCTTGTTTGGTGAAATTATGGTGCCAACACGCGAAGTGACAGAAATTAAGGCTGGTAAGCGCGTCAAGGCAGAAAGAAAATTCTTTCCAGGTTACATTGTTGTCCAGATGGTTATGAATAATGAAACTTTTACATTGGTTAAGCAGATTCCGCAGGTTGTTATGTTCTTGGGTGCGAAAAATAAACCAATCGCAGTGACCGAGGCCGAAGCGCATCGTCTGATGAAGCAGGTTGAAGAAGGTTCTGTTGTGACCGAAGATGTTATGTACGAAGTTGGTCAGGAAGTGCATGTTATTGATGGGCCATTTGCTGGGTTCAATGGTGTTGCGTCTGAGGTTGATAATGTAAAGCAGAAGATGACTGTAACTGTTCTGGTGTTTGGTCGCGAAACCAGTATGGAATTGGAATTCGAACAGGTTGAACGCGTATAAATGCAGAAAGTAAAGATTTTTGTGGTTTTCTGAAAAATATCATGTAAAATCACAGCAAACCGTGGTAGATACGCCATATCGTACCACGACACAAACGAAAAAAACGGAGTGAAAAATGGCAAAGAAAGAAGTTAAGGGATTGGTTAAGTTAGTTGTCCCTGCAAAACAGGCTAATCCTGCGCCTCCTATTGGTCCGGCGTTGGGTGCTGCTGGTGTAAACATTGCAGAATTCTGCAAACAGTTTAATGACAAAACATCTGATAAAGAACCTGGGATGCCAATTCCATGTATTATCACTGTTTATACAGATCGCAGTTTCGAATTTATTATGAAATTGCCACCTGTGTCATACTATATCAAAAAAGCATTGAAATTGAAAATTGGTTCACACAAGCCGGGTCGTGATTTTGTTGGTACAATTTCTCAGGCACAAATCAAAGAAATTGCCGAAGCAAAAATGCCGGACTTGAATTGCTCTTCCATTGAATCTGCGATGAATATTGTTGCAGGTCAGTGTCGTTCTATGGGCGTAAAGGTAGGGGAGTAATATCATGAAACTGACAAAGAAACAACAGACTTGGAAGAACTTGGATACAGATAAGGTTTATTCTTTGGGCGAAGCGATTGATGCTTTGCGTGAATACACATCCAAGAAATTTGATGAAACATTGGAAATCGCTATCCGTTTGGGTATTGATGTAACCAAGGCAGACCAGAACATTCGTGGTATGTTGTCATTGCCAAATGGTACTGGTAAATCTGTACGCGTTGCTGTATTTACTGCAAACGCCCAGGACGAAGCCAAAAAAGCAGGCGCAGACGTTATTGGTGCCGAAGATTTGATTGATGCAGTTGCAGCTGGCAATATTAACTTTGACCGCGTAATTGCAACACCAGATATGATGCCAAAAATGTCAAAAATCGCACGTGTTTTGGGGCCAAAAGGTTTGATGCCGAATCCAAAATTGGGTACAGTTACAAACAACGTTGCCGAAGCGGTTGCGACAGCCAAAGCGGGTCAGATTGAATACCGTGCAGAAAAGAAGGGTATTATCCACGCTGGTATTGGTAAAATGTCATTTGCGACTGACAAATTGGTTGAAAATGCAAATGCCTTGATTGATCAGTTGAAGAAAGTTAAACCTGCGTCATCAAAAGGTCAGTATATCTTGGGTATTTCCGTTGCGACAACCCAGGGTCCTGGCTTAAAGGTTGAATCAAAATAATTAATCGCGCCCCGTGCATATAAAAATGCCAGGGGCGCAAAACAGATTTCTGTCCAAGACTGATGGTGTGGCGACACTTAATTTCCATCATAGACAAAGAAAAAATTCTTTGGGGCAGGAACAAAGCCCCATCCCGGGGGAAGCCCGGATGGATAAGTTAACAAAACAGAAGCTTGAAGGAAAAATAGATGAGACGCGAAGAAAAATCAGATTTGATTTCAGCGTTGCAGTCGTCCCTGAAAGACGCAAACGGTGTTTTCGTTATTGAAAACAATGGTTTGACAGTAAAAGAATTTGAAACTCTGCGTAATGAATTGCGCCCATTGGTTTCTGTATTCAAGGTTGTCAAAAACCGTTTGATGAAATTGGCGTTAAAAGACACTGATTTCGAACCTGTATCCGACATGTTGCGTCGTCCAACTGCGGTTGCTGTTGCAACTGACGGTTTAGCAGTAACCAAGGTATTGGCAAAATTTGCAGATGAACATCCAAATTTGACAATTTTGGGCGGTAAAATGGA
>CAJGDN010000035.1 GCA_904502245.1 uncultured Alphaproteobacteria bacterium
CTTTTTTTGCAGGTGCTTTTTTTGCAACTGGTTTTGCTGCTACTTTTTTAACCGCAACTTTCTTTGCTGCTGGTTTTGCTGCAACTGCTTTTTTTGCAGGAGCTTTCTTTGCAACTGGTTTTGCTGCTGGTTTAACAGCTTCTACTTTCTTAGATCTTCTAAAGAAAAATCCCATTCTTTCTCTCCTTTTACTACGTTCTGTGACAGAACAAATTTGTTTTGTTCTTGCTTGATATTTTATCATAAAATATGAATCTTAGTAAAGAAGAAAAGTTATATATTGCGCTACGAATATAATTTTTTAAATCCGTTTTCAATTTTTCTAATATATTCTGGATCTGCATCACGCCAATATTTTGGGTCACGCATCATACGACGCAAATCAGAATCTGACAATTTTTTTGCAGACATTCCATCTGTCTGCACATCAGGTTCCATAGATTGCATCATCTTATAAATGCTTTGAATTCCCTGGGGCGACGCACATAAAGCATCATATGCATCACGTGGCAAGAATCGTTCACCAAATGAATTTATTGCCTGTAAAGCATCATTCATTTTTTCATCACCGCCGAAAAAATTTTTCAATTCATTAATTGCACTGTCTTCATCATGCGCAGAAAACAAATCTGAAATTAATGGTGATAGAAATTCATTTGCAATATCGTAAATTTTTTCCACTTGATTACAGGTCAATCCAATTTGCAAAAATTTTTCGCGCAAATTTTCATCATCATACAATTCATTTATTGGATATTCAGATGCATTTGTTGGCACACCAATTGCACGATTAAATTTTTGACGTGTCGCCTCATCAGAATCAGATGTTGGAACACTGATCATGCCACCTATTTTTTTCTCTAATTCAGAATAAGATTTCATCAGTGCCGATGCATTTAAAGTTCCATCTTCATTTAAAAATTTTTCTGGGATATTATCCATTTTATTTTCCTTTGTCTTCATTTGATTTACGCAAGAAATAAATTCCCGCCAACGTAAAAACAGATTGCAACATAACAAACAAATCAGAATCTCCGACCAGGTACGCCCCAATCGCAGATAAAATGCCGGTTGCAGAAATTATATATGTTCGGTATCCCGCCAAATATCCACCACGTACAATATTCTTCATAATTATCATCCATTATAAATAAAACAACATACCATCAATATCGGCGATATACCCACGTGCGCGCGCCCAATCTGGCATGACATCTGCATGATGAAATCGCTGTGCACCATAACAAGAATCTTTCAATCCGCCACGCAACATACGTTTTGCGACACGCAAACACATTTGAAAGCCACGATTCGTCGGCTGCACATACATACGTTCATGACGACATGATTTTTCAGATAACGCAGCAAAAATCATCTTGTCAGATATTAAGTCTGAAAAACATCTGCCAGATGCATCTGATAAATTCTTTATCATTGATGTTAATGCCTCGACCCCACACAAAGATTGCGCACCACTTTCTGCGTATACGACACGTGCGATTTTATATGCCATCCCCGCGGACATGTCCGTGTTATGTATCAATGCAAAATTCATGACTCCCCCCTGGGTATAAAAAACCCCATGTGAAACACATGGGAATAAAAAAAATCCACACGCAAATGTGGATACAATCTGTCCTGTTTATGCCATAAATAATATCATATTTTCATAAAAAAGTCAAGCAAATAATTCGCACACCCCTGTTTTCTGGGATTTTTACACACTTATTTCATCACCATACACCAACAAATAACGCGTATCACGGCGCAAAACCAACGCCCCGTTTTCATTTATTCCGACCAATGTCGCAACCTGTCCTTGATATCGAACCGGACAATTCAAACATGCCGCCAGTTCCAACCATCTTTCACGTACAGCACGGAAATCTGCACGCCTCCATTTATCCAAATTGCGCATCAAACGATTCAACAGTGCCTCTAATGGCACATCTGAATAGTTATCCATCTTAGTTGTCTGATAACGATCAACGGTTGGATTAGATTTCACATTTATTCCAATTCCTACAATAACGAATCGCCCTGAATATTCAATCAATGCCCCCGAAATCTTTTTTCCATCCACTAATATATCATTTGGCCATTTAATTGTTGGGTGTATTCCGAACGAAGCGATTGTTTCTGCCACTGCAACTGCCACCGCATAAGCCAAGCGCGCATCACGTTCTGGGCACTCATAAATAAAACTTACATACAAATTTCCATGATGCGACACCCATGGGCGACGGAAACGTCCACGCCCTGCAGATTGTGCCAATGCCCAGATTGCAGTATGGTCACGTGCCCCACCCTGTGCAATCAATTCATGTGCATAATCCTGAGTACTGGGGATTTTATCAAAAGAAATTAGTTTATAACTTGCCAATTTTGTACACCCCATCTATATTTTTTATAAATTCACGTCCAAACTGTTGGCGCAATTGATAGATTGCGGTATCAATCGCATGCGACGTTGTATCTGGCATCACACCCAAAGCGATTCGCAAATCCTGGTATGTCATCCCCCCCGTTTTATACAGCAGCACAACAATTCGTGCCTGTAATTGAGGTAAAATAACAGACCGGCCAAAAATCTCAAACAAGGCCCTACCACCATCAGCCGCCGCCAGTATTGCCGCCTTTAATTGTATAGGATTAACAACATCATCAAGTTTTAAATCATCAAAATTAATATCTGTAATTGCCGGGACGTCAGTAACAGTCGCCCCAAAATCCGCCAAGATTTGTCGCCATATTTTATCACTTGCAAAAATACGAACGCCATTCAGCATACACATATATTCTATCCGACATTATGATATTTGTCCAATAAAAAACCACAGCACTATTTATGCCGTGGTTCGGGGTTTCGAAAACCGTAAAAATTTATTCTCTGCCCAGATCTGGTGCATCAATAAACTTGGTAAAATCCTGGATTTTTGCTCCTGTTGATGCCAAAATCTTGGAAATACTATTTGTTGACGGCCAACGTGGCTGTCCTTCTTTGGACCAACGCTTACTGCGGTTAAATGTTGTTGGATCCAAACCGCTGCATTTGGCCAGCCCAGAACAAGACATTCCGTGTTCTGTTGCAAAGCGTTCTATGGCACGCCATACTTCTTCGTGTGTCATTTCTTCTCTCCCTCTTATTTTTTTAGCACAGGTCATTTTTTGACCTAACCCGATTTTATTCCAGATTCCCAGGCATTACAACAAGCAGCATTTCCTAGGAATCCTGAACCAAACACAAAAAAAGAATGGACTAAAAAATTTTTTTGACAAAACACTTGACAAATCGTTTTTTGTATACTATATTTCGATTCGTCAGCGGGGGACAAATCCCGATGACCAGTTACGAAAGTAACTGTGGGGACCAGAGGTTCAGACTCCCTCCTACATTCTCTCTCCTCTGGACTCTGGCCCCCAGCACAAGTTTAGAGTGCCCAATTTCTTTTTCTCCTTTCCTTCCTTTCGGGGCACTCGGAAATACCGCCGGCAACGGCGGTGTTTTTTAAAAAATTTCACCGCCCAAACAGGCGGTGTATTTTTCATCAGAATCTATACGAACCTGAAATACGTATATTGTGTAATTGTATATCGTTATTATATTGATATCTGTAATCAATACCAAATTGTAATCCATTTGCCGACAGCAATTCCAATCCTCCACCAATATTCGCCCACAACGGATTAATTTCAACATTGTACTTGGTATATACATCCGCAGGTGCAAATTTATATTCTGCATTATTTGGTGCACCTAACAAATCATATTCAAATCCAATTGATGCATATGGACGTATCTGGAACCATGCAGATGGGTATATACGTTTCTGTGCTGTCACAGAATACCCCGGTGTCAGCATCAGATATCCATCTGATTTCATACGCATATAATCATGACCCCCAACTTTTTCTTTGACATCAAATCCGAAATTATATCCTGCACGCGCATACAGATTACCCACAACATATTGATTCAATATATCGTGCATAATGCCCCATTCTGAAATCAAACCGAATGCCGCACCATCACCATCAATCGTACCAACATAATTCTGGGTACGATTAACATCTATTACATGCATATCAATGAATGCATTACCATACAGACGTACCTTTTCACTGACAGTCTTCATCAAATACCCACCAAATGCGATATTTGTATCCGCCACATCAACATCTATACGTCCATTAATCGATTCGCCTGGGATATAACCCAAATCCATCTTGTCTGAAGACTTTGATGTCGTACGAGCAATACGCCCCGTCAATCCCAGTTGCAATGTATTAGATTCCTGCCAATCGAAACCACCAGAAATACTAAACCGGTTTCCATCTGTATGTTTTCCATCCTGAATATTTTGATACAACATACCATAATCAACATCTAACCATGCTTTTTTCAGATTACGGTTACGATTCCAAATAAATTCATCAAACATACGATCTTCAAAAGAACGGAACGCTGTATGTTCATTCAACGAAATACTGCCAGCAATTTGTTCCATCTCACGCGGTTGAAACAAACGAGCAAAGTTTGCAAAAATTCCTGCATCACGACTTGTTTCCTGATAATATTCCATACGATTATACAATTCATTCGCCATTTCCTGCATATTTGTGCCACGGAAAATCAAAGGAATCACTTCTATTGGGGTACGATTAAAGAATTTCTTGTCTTTTAAACGCCCTGCAATCATATTATCCAACGCCCCTGCCGCCACGATTTCACCACGAGTATTTAACTGATAATCCGCAACAATCGGCTGCAATCCAAAGACTTCAATCGGCCCACCAAAACGCGGATCAAAAACAATATACATATCATTATCACGGGCCGCAACATAGGCCGACGCATCACTGCCAGTGCCATTATTTGCATCCAACGAATCCATATAGTCATAGCACAACGAACCATCTGCATTACAATATTTAATTTCTAAATTACGCACCTTGCCCAATGATGAAGCATCCAAAACCCCACCATCCGCATGAATAAACCATATAGCCGTCCCCTGCTCAACAATATCACGCAAAGACAGACCAATCTGTCCACCTGCCAACGCCGCCGTCGCATCATCAGCAGACAAATCCAATACAGATTGCCCAGCAGTAAATGAACCACCAATATTAATCATTGCTGAACCATCTGCTGCATTTTCAAAGTGAACAATACCATCTTTGCCCAACGCAACAGTTGACCAATAATTCACATCAGTTGAATCAATTGTACTACCAGCAGCATACGGCAAAACAACTGCGTTAATATTACTGCCTGCATTAAACACATAATTTCCGGAAACAGTCATCTTTTCCAGACCAATAAAATCAACATTACCTGACACATTTCCATCAACATTTACATTCATCCAATTATCTGTTGGCGCTGCGACAAAACGTAAATCAACCGCATTAATATCTCCACCAACATCAACATCACTAGAATTAATAACTAACTTTCCTTTTTGTTCAATTCCCGCGACACTTATATTCGATGCATTAATTACATAATTCCCAGAACTAATATTAATATCTTTGTTATCCAAACTTGTAGAATTTCCCTGATACAAAATACCTTCTGTATTAAATGCTGTAATCACATCCAATTGTTGTCCACCCAAAACAATATTACCACCGTTCATGGTCAATCCATCTAACGAAATACCCCCTGAACGCACATCCAACGTCAAAACATCAGAATTATTAATCAAATTCCCCAAACTTATACCATTATCAGCGAACAGCGCCAATCTGCCACTATTGGTCAAACCCGACATCGTAATCGTTCCGCCTGCGTTAACTGTTGCCTCTGCACCAACTGCGACATCCATACCTCCGCCGACACGCAATGCAGTCCCTATGTTATACAGTGTATTTGCACCGTCGACAAAAAAATCACCGCCGACAACTAAATTGTTTACCGAAACAACAGACGCAGAATGATTCAACATTCCAGAATCACCCCACTGTGAAAAATCGCCTGTTACACTGATATTTTCATCAACATTAATTGTTGATGCAGTCAAGTCAGCAACTGCAGCACCATTTAACTCAATTGAATTCGCAGAAATAACAAACGCATCCAAATTCATTTCACCACCAGACTGGGTAACATCCCCTGCAGTAATAGAATTACCAGCAATCACATCAAACGAATCACCATTGTTTACTATATCTTTAAACAATATGCTATCATCAGACGTTGCAGAAAATTTAGACGCATTGGTTACATTTGCAAAATTCAACACATCACCAGATACTGTTATATCGTCTTTATTTGTTATCGCGCCTGAAACAGACACCGTCCCAACTGCTTCAATTTTAACAATACCATTATTTACTATTGTTCCATCAACAACCACTGCATCTGTCGCATTCATATTCAATGTATTAACACTGCCCACAGAAATTGCACCAATTGCAATACCATCGGCATTCATATTAAGCGTTGATGTATCACGCACAACCAAACCACTTGCAATTGAAACAGGATCATTTGATGGATCAAAATATAAATCACCATCAATATCAACATCCCCATCTGATGCCGTTAAATTCGCACCATGCAATTCAATCAAAGAATCGGTTGAAATATTCGCCGCCGTAACAGCAGATGCATAAGATTTAAACACACCACCATTATTAACCGACAAATCACCAACGATATCCACGACCCCCAGACCTGCATCCTGTCCAACAGTCAACTGACCTGCATTTGCGACATCAACATTCCCGGCAACCTCGGTTGAAACGGTATCAAAAACAACACTGCGTACAGCATCAGCCGCCGTAACATTAATATCACCACCAACGGTCACGGCATCCGCAGTTAAAACAAATGGATTTCCTTTGGTTGCGATGTTCATCGTACCCGCAACATCTGTTGAACCCGCAGATGCTAAAATATCGCCATCAACCTGAACAGAACCATCAACCGACAAATTTCTTAAAGTATCGCCCAGATTTAATGCACCATCTGTAACAGTTATACCATTAACAACACTGGCCGCGCCAGCCAGCGCATTAAGATTAATAACACCCCCCAACGCATTAATCGCGCCAATCTGAACCGCACCACCATTTGTATCTGAACCACGTATTGTTGTCACACCACTGTTATTTACAACCGCACCACCGATACTTACATCCTTGCCCCATACAATGGTTTGCCCATCCGTATTTGTCAAAGCACCAGAAATCGCAACCTTACCCGAAGGATCTGTTGGTGAAGAAATCGTTAAATTTGCCTGTTCTCCAACATTTACAACATCAAACAGTGAAACGTTATTTCCATTCAACACCATTTTTGCTTGGTTCGTAACACCACCTGTTGCTGTCAAAGTTCCCTGGGCAGCCACAATTGTATCCGACCCAGCATTTCCAACAATCACCCCACCAATCGTTACATTACCATCATCTGTTTCGGCATTTTCCCCACCTGCAACCACAGATAAATTATTCCCAGAATTTGTAATTGAATCCAGAACAACATTCAGCGCCATCAAAGACATGTTTGCATTTGCGTTACTTTCCCCACCAGAATTTACACCATTTTGCAAATTCCCTGCATTAACATCACCTGCATTAACCACCAATTCAAAATCATTCAAATAATTTGAAAACAACTGCGACAAATTTGAACCAACCAACGTTCCTGTTTTCAAACTAAACATGCTATCCACAGCCATCTCGGACAAATTAATACCATTTGCCAAACTGGTTTGTCCCGATACATTTGCAACAAAATTACCCTTATTAACAACAGAATAAGTGCTTGGGGTTCCCCCTGCAACCGTCCAACTATCAACCTCCAATAAAACATCGCCATTCTTATTAGCATTTATCATTGTCGTTGCGATTGACAAATCCCCACCACCAACAGTCATTTTGGCTGCCACGTTATTTTCCAGTGCACCATCAACAGAAATCTCTCCCCCGGCTGTAATTATCATATCACCGGCATTATTTTGAATTATTCCATCTGATACAATATCCCCATCCGTACCCGCAGAAATATTTGTTGTTCCACTTCCCGTTGCCGTCAATCCCGCAAATGCCACATCCCCTGTTGCCGCAATTAATGCGTTTCCAGAATTTATATCAATTCCACCTGAAACATTTACCGAATTCGCATTTACCGACAAATTTCCACTGGCTTCAATCGCCCCACCAACAGTAAAAGCATCAATATTCTGCATCGCCAGCGACGCACCCGCACCAATCGACACACCACCATTACCGACAATCAAATCAAACGACACAGAATTTGAATCATTAGATTTGAATGCCAAACTTTTGCTATCCAAAACTTGTAACATTGCACCAATTGAAACATCCCCCTGTGATTCAATTGTAAACGTATTACCAACAGAACTCAGTATATATAAATCACCGTTCAAGCTGCCCTGATATGGCATACCATAATACATATTATTAGTAATTGAGAAACCATTCGCAGCCACAATACCATTTATAGCCGGGAAATCTTCTGACGTTGTAATTTCAATCGTTTGATTATCCTCAATTGCATTCTTCCATGCATCACTTTCTGTTGAAACAAACGCATTCCCAATTTCTGGATTAACTACAACGGCGCCTGCACCCATTGGCAACAAACAGCAAACCAAGGATATTAACTTTTTTATCATTTTTTTTATTTCCTTCCCATAACAATTATGTATATAGTATAAAACATTTCGTTAAATTAAGGCAAGACGAAATTAACTATGATTAGTATCTGAAGGAGAAAAAAATATGTTTGAAATCAAAAAAATTCACGCACGTCAGATTATGGACAGCCGTGGCAACCCAACAATTGAATGCGACATTGAATTATCTGGGGGCGCATTCGGTCGGGCAGCTGTTCCATCTGGTGCATCAACCGGCACATTCGAAGCATTGGAATTACGTGATGGCGGAGATGCATACATGGGTAAAGGCGTTCTGACAGCAGTTAAAAACGTAAATAAAATTATTGCACCAGCATTAATCGGCATGGACGCATCAAAACAAACAGAACTGGATGAAAAGATGTTGGCACTGGACGGCACCCCAAATAAAGACAAATTGGGCGCAAACGCAATTTTGTCTGTGTCAATTGCTTTCGCTCGTGCTATGGCAGAGTCGTACAAAATGCCGCTTTACAAATATTTAGGTGGAATTGGTAAAAAAACTATTCCAATTC
>CAJGDN010000036.1 GCA_904502245.1 uncultured Alphaproteobacteria bacterium
CGCAGCACGCGATACAGGATGGGCAATGGATAATATCGTAATGTCAGACGATGCCTTAAAGCATATCATTCAAAACTATACATCCGAACAAGGGGTGCGCCAGGCACAACGTGAAATTACTGCGATTCTGCGCCGTTCGCTGTTGGAAAATGATTGTGAAGACGTCAAGACCGAATTCACACCAGAAAAAATTGATGAACTGTTATCTTCGCGCAAATCGGCAGGATTTGCCAAAAAAATTGGTTTTGGGGTTCGTGTATGAGCAGACAAAAAAAACCGCAGGTTCATCGCACAAATATAAATGGTAAAACCGAAGACCTGTGCATAATTGGCGATGGTTGGAAACAGTTGGCAACATTTCGTGAAATTGAATATTATACAAAATTACACAAGACGACAGTTTCTTATGCAAAAATGCCACGCAACGAAGTACAACGCCAACAGGATGTTTTAAGTGCAAATTCTGACAAATATGAAATAGTCGCATTCAAGGCATATGCTGCTGGCGCAACAAATATCCTGTTTGCACCACGATATCGTGTGCAAATATACAATAAAAAGACAAAACAAATTCAAACATATATGGGCACAATGGCAAATTTCATGTTTGATATGCTGAACAATATTCGGAGGAAGCAAAAATGATTCTGATAATTAACACATCGGGCAAGGATTTGGAATTTGTATTGGGCGATAAATATAAATCTGTAGCAGCGGAAAAGCAATCAACGGCCCTGCCCGTCGAATGTGAAAAGTTTATTAACGAATGTGGCGCAACATGGCAGGATATCACTGCGATTGGCGTTGTTATTGGCCCAGGCAGTTTTACGGGAATACGTCTGGGAATCGCATATGCCAAAGGTATTGGCATGGGACTAAATATCCCTGTTGTAGGTATCAGTATGTTTGACCTGTATCTGGCAGCGACACCAGATGCATTTGTTGCGATTGATTCAGGACGTGGGGACTTCTTTGTTGCCGCAAATGGATTAGATCCACAGACAATGGAAATTGAAGAATTGGAAACGAAACAGATGGAATGGCCACGCACTGTCGGACACAGACCTGCGGATTTAAAATTAGGCGTTGATATTGTAGAACAAAAAATTACATCTGGCAATATAGAGCCCGCTGTCCCAATGTACCTGCGCCCCAGCTATGCGGAAGAAAACAAGGGCAAATAATATATGCAAGAAAATATCAAATCTTTATTAAAAAACCAAATACACAGTCGTATTGAATACCTTGCAGATAATGAAAAGGTTTGTTTTTTACAGCATGCCCCATTTTGCAAACAATCATATAAATATATAGATACATATCGCATATGGAAAAGTAATGAATTTTTAGATGTTTATCACATCCGGGACTATAACAGTAAACAAAGTATTGATTTACATTTTATTATGCAAATAGACGAAACAAATGTAAAAATTCAAGAAACAAATACTGAATTTGCAAAACAAATATTAGAACAGTTAAAGCTGAAGCACCTTAAACAAAATGTTAAATGAATTAGCAAACCTTCATCAAAAATGCTTTCCGCACAAACCATGGACTGCGGATGACTTTGCCGATCTGAAAAAATCAGGTTGTGAAATTATTGCCAGCCAAAACGGTTTTATTGTTTGGCGCGCAACACTGGACGAAGCCGAATTAATCACAATTGGCGTTGCACCCGATGCACGTCGTACCGGGATTGCAGCCGCCATGATGGGAATTATGGAGGGTGAATTAAAAAAATCAGGCGTAAAATCTGTATTCTTAGAGGTCGCAGAAAACAATACACCGGCACGTCGCCTGTATGAACAAAACGGTTATATTCAGATTGGTGTGCGCCCAAAATACTATGATGGGATTGACGCCATTATGATGAAGAAAGATTTATAAATCGTTTATAAAATCTATTACACGTTTATCAAAAATTACATCGCGCGGACGCAGGGGTGATGCAATATGCATATCCGATGCACGACGTGTACGCGACAACGCAACATATGTTTGCCCGTGTGCAAAACAACCACGCGAAACATCAATCACAACCGCATCCAATGTTTTCCCCTGGGCACGATGGATTGTCATGGCATACCCCAGACTTAACGGGAATTGCTTGTAGGATCCAACCTCGTTCTCGACCAAACGGTCATTTTCATCGCGCGAATATTCAATCTTTTGCCATTTCTCAGGACGAACAGATACTGTTTCGCGTGAATCAGACAGCAACTGAACCGTTATATCACGCGCAGACATCGCACGAACAATACCCATCGAACCGTTATGCCATTTGTCGCCATTTTTTACAAAAACAACCAGCGCCCCAACCTTTAATTCCAATGCAAGGGGTGCCGGAACATCACGATCAGAAAAATTACCACTTAATACACCATTGTACACAACCGCAGTTTCATTTATCTGATTTAATCGCGTTGCGTTTATGCGTTCTGCAACTGCCCGAAATGGTGTGATTAAAACCGCATTTTCACGACGCGCCACATCATCAATTCTGAAATTATTAAAGAAAGACAATGCTTCAACACCGCCATTACGCAGGCGCACCAGATTTTCCAATAATGGTAAATCATTTTGACGGTATACAAAATCAAAATTAAACTTTATAAAATTTGCGCGCTTATATACATTGCTGTCAAAAAAGTAAGCATTGGGATGCCCATATTCTGATTCATAATACTGGGTCGCTGTGCCAGTTATAACTGGCGGCAACTGAAATAAATCACCGATGGCAACAACCTGAATTCCACCAAACGGTTCATTGTTACGGCGGGCATATCGCGCCAATATATCAATCGCATCCAGCAAATCCGGCGCAACCATTGATATTTCATCAATAATCAAAACATCTGTGGCAATTAGAATATTTCGCGGCTTTGCCTTTAATTTTAATAATTCAGGCATTGTAAAATCGCGTGGCGGTATTTGAAACAGAGAATGTATCGTCTGCCCCCCAACATTCAGAGCCGAAACCGCCGTCGGACACGCACAAACAATACGCTTTTTTGATGCAGATTTTAAATAATTAACAAACGTTGATTTACCAGTCCCCGCCGGGCCCAATATTAACAGATTGGAATTTGTGCGTTCAATCGCATCAAATGCCGATAACTGGGTCGCATTTAAAATCGGTGTAATTCCATCCATGACTAGTATCATTACACAGTTTTAAACAAATCGCAACGCAATAAAAACGCCCCAAACGGAGCGTTTTCCTTTTTCCCTGGGGGGGAAAATTATTTCTTCCAGAATGCAAAACCACGACGTGACGATTTTTCTTCACGCTGTTTGCGTTCTTCGATTGCACGACGACGTTCTGCACGACGTTCCTGGAAACGACGCGCGGATTCTTCGTCACGCTGAACAACAGCAATCGTTGTTGCAGATAATTTTCCATTGCGAACTTCTTCTTCGAATTCGACAATGTCGTTTTCATTCAAAAATCTGATGCCGGCGGCTTTTAATGAACTGGAATGAACAAATACATCATCTGTGTTGCCATCCGCGTTTGGAGTGTCAGGACTGATAAAGCCGAAACACTTTTTACCATTATACCATTTTACTTTTCCTTGACGCATAATCCTATCCTTTCCTTATGCTGTTATGGTTCTAACAAGCCCGATAAGAACCTGATTATAATTTTTACATTTTTTATATTTTAAAGCAAGGGGAATAAAAAGACCCGAATAAATCGGGCCAAATATATTACTTTTTATAGTACCGTTGAACTTCGGTCATTACAAAGTTAAACAGTTTCCCAGCCTGGGTCGTTTGTGGCATAGCCCAGTCATGTTGCATATACGGCATGGCCGAAACCAGAACAAATCGCGCCATAAAGTGAAATATGTTCGCCTGCTGTACGCGCGACAATTTCATTGGCGCATTATTTATGCAGAACAATTCATTTTCAATCGCATCGTCCAATTTTTCATTTATGTTATCCAAAATCTTTTGCGGATAATACAGTTTGCATTCTTTTGGGAAACCTTCGAACATAGATGCCGGATCGCCCTGGGAATACAACAAATTCCAGCCAACACGATCAAACAAGTCTTCCAGACAGTTGCAAATCATTTTGTTGTATGATTTTACACCATTTTCCATGAATGTTGCCAGGCGCGCTTCGATATTATCAGACTTTGCACATTTCTTTTTACGCGCGTCTTCGTACGCCAAATGCGTCTGACGTTCAAATTCAAAAAATGCACGTACCTGGCATATAATTTCCAGTGGCACAACCGTTTCAGGGTTTGGACCAATATTTATAACCAATTTCGCATCACGATAATTACGTGGATTTTGCATATTATAAAAACTGTCACGAACAGAAATAATACGCTCTGGCATCATGGCCTGAATCCGTTCGATAAATGTACGCGCCTGGGGAATTAAATCAAACAGGCATTTTACACGCCAGACATCCTGCAGGCGCATACGTGGACGTTCAATCTTGTCCAGTGCACGGACCAAATCAACCGCAATATCTTCGTGGCCAGAACCAATAATAGATAAAACAGTTTCAGATGGCGTTGAAATATATCTTTCATTTAATTTGTTGCGTATCTTGGTCGCAATGGCGTGTGCAGACGCCTCGCGTTCATGCGATGCAATAACGCGATAAACCGTATCAGACACTTCGTCCACATATGACGTATAATATTTTCCTGTCATTTTATCCAGGGCACGGCCAATCTTTTTTTGTGCACCAACAATAACTGTCACAATTGAAGATACCGCCAAATCAATTTTGTGTCCCGCAGAACTGGTAAAAAACTGATTACGCATTGGGTCTGCGTCCAGACGATGTTGAACAATATAAGGCGATAATGGATTTATGTCTGCGATACGCATTGGTTCGTCAATGGCACGATCGTTTTCATAATC
The DNA here is from genome assembly GCA_904502245.1 of uncultured Alphaproteobacteria bacterium. GTDB lineage: Bacteria > Pseudomonadota > Alphaproteobacteria > Rs-D84 > Rs-D84 > Enterousia. The sequence goes on from CAJGDN010000036.1 coordinate 4,894, forward strand.
ATATTTCATAACCGCTGCCTTGGGCGCACCAAAGCATTTGCCCAAAATGTAAAACACTTCGCGCGACCATGTCATACTGTCTGAATATAACAGACGCAAGTGTTCGGCTGCAACTTCGTTAATGCGACCAGATTCCAAGGCCCGTTCAATCGCCTTTAAGTTCCGCATATCGTTGTCTGCGGCAATATCTTGTGCAAGTGTTTCTGCACCAACGTATGACATTTAAACCCCCTTTGGCTTGGTCACTTCATTATCGGAAACAATATTATGCCGCGCAGTGTTGGCTGGTCAAAAATGATACTGGCCAATCTGTCAACACCAACACCAACACCAGAAATTGGCGGAAAACCATGTTCCATCGCACGAACAAAATCATTATCTGGGTTAAAGGCTTCTTCATCGCCGCCGGCAATGTTACGCGCCTGTTCTTCAAATGCAGCCAACTGCTGAATTGGATTCACAAGTTCTGAATACCCTTTGCAGATTTCGGCACCACATACCAATAACTGATACATATCAATACGTCGGTCATCAGCATCATTGCGTCGCGCCAATGGCACCATGTAGGCAGGATAGTTATACAAGAATGTCGGATTCACAATATCGTTGCGGATTTTACGTTTGTAAACATAGTCAACCAATGTTGGGATAGACTTTAAATCTTCCAGTTCTGACATTGGGAACATGCCATTATCAACCAATTTCTGGCGCAAGGCATCAACATCATCAAAGTCCAAAATATCACAACCAAAGAATTCATTCATCTTGGCAGTATAGTCAATCATTTCATATGACGAGAAATCTAATTTTGTTCCCTGGTATTCAATCTGTAATGTGCCACGGCATTTCATCAACAATTCTTGGATTAAATCCCATGTAAATTTAATATTGTCGTTAAAATCCCAATACGCTGCGTACCATTCAACCATAGAAAATTCCTGCAGGTGCATGGCGTCCATACCTTCGTTACGAAAATCCTTAGCCACTTCGTACACACGGTCAAAACCGGCACCAATCGCCTGTTTCAAGAATAATTCTGGGGAAATGCGCAGCTGAAAATCTGCATCCAGGGCATTATGATGCGTTGTAAACGGACGCGCCGCCGCACCAGATGCGATGTTCTGCATAATCGGTGTTTCAATTTCCAAGAAACCACGCGCATTCATGAAATCACGCCAATACTGCATCATCTTGAAACGACCCAATAATGCACTGCGTGATTCTGGATTTGAAATAATGTCCAGATAACGCTGGCGATAACGCGTTTCCATATCCGTCAGGCCATGATATTTTTCAGGCAATGGACGCAGGGCCTTGGACAGGATTTCATAGGAAGAAACCTTGACTGTCAATTCACCAGCAGTGGTGTGATATAATTCACCAGCAATACCAATAAAGTCCCCCAAATCAACGTTTGCCTTCATAAACTTATAGTTTTCTTCGCCCAATTCTTCACGCGACATAGAAAACTGGATTTCACCATTAATGTCATAAATGCGACCAAACATCAGTTTACCCAACCAACGCAATGCAGTTACACGTCCCGCCAATTTTACAGCAGCACCATCTGACAATTCACGCGCAGATTCAATCGTGTGTGTGCGATCAAATTTGTCTTTCCATACAACACCATCACGTGCACGGATATTTTCAGCCTTTTGCAGACGTGCAGTTAATTCGTTTGTTGAAATCGCATTATTTGTTGTATTTTCTGACATTTTCCCTGACCTTTTGGTTTATATAAAAAAAACGGGTGCATAAAAGTGCGCCCGCAGTTGTTAATCTGTTGGTCGCACCATATTAATTAAAACGTTTATGTGTGTATCTCATTTTATATGTGCTACTTTGTTTTTGTTTGCTCTGTTGATTATTATACAAAAATTTTAAAAAGTAAAGAAAAATATACAATAAAAAACATAAACAAAGTTGACAAAACAGTATTTTATACTATATTTAGATATATGAAAGAACCAGTATTATCAATTATTATACCAATGTACAACACTGCCCCGTATATTCGACAGTGCCTGGACAGTATTATTGTACAGAATGGGTTTCCGGATTTTCAGGTGATTGTTATTGATGATGGTTCAAACGACAATGGCGCGGATATCGTTCAGGAATATTCACTGAAACATTCAAATATCGAACTGTATAAACAGAAAAATCAAGGCGTGTCCGCGGCACGTAATCGCGGATTAGATGTGGCACGCGGCGAATTTATTAGCTTTGTTGATGCAGATGATATGGTTGGGGTATCGCATAAAGTATGTGATAAATATCTGTACAGACCAACGATGAATTTTGAACACGGTAATATGATGTACAGAAATGGCATAATAGACAACCATTTCCCATCAGCCCCACTGGGTGACACATATTACTTTAAACGTATGATTGATTCCGCACGCAGAAATGGCGCAGAAATTGCCATGGGGGGCAAAGTTGGTGTAAAACATTCAGAATCTAAAATTACCGCTTTATTATATGACACTAATCGCGTATTTGATACAAAATTGAAAGACAAAAAAATTATGATTTTGCAGGCATATGACCGTGAAAGTGCAAATTTCGCAGTTTATAAGCGCGACTTTCTGAAACAACATAATCTGCGATTTGAAATTGATATGCCATTGGATGAAGATATTTTATTCTGTATGTTGGCAACATTGCACGCTAAGAAAATATCAACAATTTGCGACAGCATATATTATTATAATCGTCGTTCAGGTTCATTAACCGACTATGAATCATATATGTCATCTGCGGGTGCAAAACATAGGTTTTCAACATCACTAATCCAGTTATTTGGTTCTTTTTTAATGAATTTAGCAAAATATCCAGAATATGCAGAAATATATAAAAAATACATGCACGAATTTGCCACATATTCGTATGAAGCAGTTTGGGGACATTCCAGTTTTTATCCTGGCGCATACTGCAATTTTTGTTCTGAAAATACATGTGAAAACTGCGAACATCTTCAAAAAAATATCAAAGGCATAAGAAAGGGACTTAAAAAACTGATGCCAAACAGAATTCAAAAAACAAAATAAAAAACCGCCCTGATGGACGGTTTTTAAAATATTCGCTCTGCCCCAGGGGGGCTATGCGCAAATTTGTAGTTGCGCGAACTGCGCTGGCTTGTTCTTGCATACAAATTTTGGTGCGAGCAAAGTACTTCGGGGACTGCGTCCCCTCGCCTCGCATCTCGCCCCTTTGCCGACAAAATCAAAAAACCGCCCTGATGGACGGTTTTTAAAATTTTGGTGCGAGCAAAGGGGCTCGAACCCTCGACCTCAACCTTGGCAAGGTTGCGCTCTAGCCAACTGAGCTACGCTCGCATTGCGTGGTATATAATGACATATATTTTATAAAATTGCAAGTCTTTTTTATAAAAAATTAAAAGTCCTGAATTTTACGGGACTTTTTGTAGATTTTGCGACTTAATATATTCGAATTTTAGCGAATCCAACGCAAACTGTTTACGCATTTCTTCCAGTTTTTGGCGTTCCAATTCATTAGATTCTTTTAATTCAGAATAAATACTGGAAGTATTAAGCCATATACCCGCAACTGCAATCGCAAGCAACCACGAACGACCACCAACCCACTTGGTACGGATTGGTGATTCAATTGCACGCTGCGATATATTAACATCATGTTCTGACATTTTACTTCGCCTTGTTTTAAAACCATGTCCATGGCTGAAATACTTTTAACAATCCCAGCGCAGTACGTTTATCTGCATAGGTGTGCCCACAGCGCGGACATACATTAAACGGCTTCAAAATTGCCTTGGCTTTTTTAAACAATATAAACCAGATATACAGACCAATTGCCCAGGCAGCAACCACCAATCCCCACGCGACATAACCAAAGTATTTATCAACCGTATTTGTAATAACTGTTATTGTCATTACATCTGATTTAGATAAATCATTATATATTTTTGTTGCAACAGGCCAACTGGATGGGCGCCATGGATACACGTGTTCAATTCCATAATTGGTCAGCAACGTTGTACCCAAACCGCCCGATTGCTTGTCCAGCGCAGTTTTTATCGCACTGTCCAGCGCTTTATCAATTTCTGTCTGGGCGACACGTGTCAGATTGGATTTTACAGAATCTAATTTTTCGTTTACCAGTTTGGCTGTGTTATCAACTTTTTCTATCGCTTCGTTCGCCTTGCCAACACCTTTGTCAACGGATGCGA
>CAJGDN010000037.1 GCA_904502245.1 uncultured Alphaproteobacteria bacterium
CGTGCGCCGGAGTTGGAGAGCCGGGGCAGACTGTAAATCTGTTGGCTTAAGCCTGAGCTGGTTCGAATCCAGCCACTCCCACCACTAAAAATAAATGGTCGCTGAAAGGCGGCCATTTATTTTTGGTGTGTTGTATTTCGTTTTTCTTTATTCTTCAATCTCATACTCATCAATGTATGAGCGGTTGACGGATTCTAGTGTTACAGGTTTATAATTTTCTGATTTTATTGGGGCGCTGTCGTCTTCGGGCAGAAATGCGATAATTTGACTGCGTTGAAATTTTATGGGCGCGACAATATTTGCGCCAATTATATTGCTGCGATATTTTTTTTGTAGGCGTTCTGGAATCATAATGTAATTATTTGGATTTATCCCAGGTGTTTGTAACTCCATGGCGTCGGCTGGTTTTATGTGACGCTGTTCAATATTATATAGGGGGGTGGAAAATGATTTTGTGGCAGTCTTGGATTCAATTGGTGTGCCGGTGCCATTTAATTTTACAATGCGCAGGGCGCGTTCATTGTCGCCGGTTGGTTTTAAACGGAACAGACCGTCGGTGCCGATATAACCACTGGGGTCCAGCAGGTATGCGACATTGGATTTGTCAGAATACATCATGCCAATTGCCATATTTGCGGCATCGTATCCAAATGTTGCCAGGCGGTTTGGTTGTGTGCCAGACATTTTTTCATAAAGTGTTCTAAATTCTGGAGTTATGTCAGATAATGTAGCGTATTTTGCGCCAGACATTGTAATGTCAGACGCAATGTCTGATCCATCCCACATTGTTGTGCCATAAAAGCGGGCGTCAGATGCACCAACATTGTAATAACGCAAAAATGATGCCAATGTTTTTGTATCTTCGCCACCCCCAAGGAATAATATTGCCTGGTATGGAACAGGGCCAACAGTTTCTGTTTTGGCCAATTTATCTAACTGAATATTCAGGTTGGATTTTTCAATTGCTGTTAATTGTTCGTTTATCAATATGTCAGACAGTACCTGGCGTGCACGTGTGTGCGCGGCGGTGCGAACGTTGTTAAGTGATGCGGTTTGGGCCGTGTTCTTGATAGAATCAGTATCTTTTTCGTTATAGAAAAATATGCCAACAGGTTCAATTTCTGAAATTTCGGCAGCGCGGATTGCGGTGCCAGCCATCAGGTGTCCAGAATCAGTATCAGGCGCCATAATAATAAATTTTTTTATTTTGTCCGCATTCATTTCGCGAATAATTGATTCAATACTATTTGTTGGCATTAATGCCATTGTCATAACACCATCGCCAACGGACGTGGCGTCTGATGTAAATGATAATACCGGCAGATTTTCAGGCTTTTCTTCGCGTACAATGCGTGCGTTGTTTGAAAATACAGGACCAATAATTATCTCTGGATTGCCAGCCAGAATGGTTTTAATTGTGTCTTTTAAATTATCAGATGTGTCATAGAATGAGACGTTCAGGTTTTTTGCACCGCTTTGCAAAATTGCGGTTTCAACAGATGTGCGGATTGTTTTCCCAACAGGTGCGTTGTCGCCAGACAATGGTAATAATACCGCCATGTTGTGGTTGTCATCAGATATGGATGCGCCGTGTCTGTCAGATAATGTGCCGTACATGTTAATTGGTGCGTTTGTTGTTAGCGCATCGTATTCGCCAATCCAATCGTTTTCAGGGCCATGTTCATGCGTGCCGGTACAGCCTGCCAAGATTAATGTTGTAATGATGTATCCGAAAATTCTGTTCTTAAACATTGAAAAATCCATTTTATTCTGTATTATTTTACTATAAAAGGATTCTAAATGCAAACAGGGCTTTATATTGTTGGAACACCAATTGGTAATTTGTCAGATATGTCGCCACGCGCAATTCAGGTTTTGCAAGATGTAGATTTGATTGCAGCCGAAGATACGCGTGTTTTTGGTAAATTGGCGGCGCATTTTGATATCAAGACAAAACGTATTTCATGTCATGAACATAATGAACGTGATGTTGTGCCAAGTATAATCGAAAAGATTCAGGGTGGGGCGGCGGTTGCATGTGTTAGTGATGCGGGTATGCCAGGTGTGTCTGACCCAGGGTTCCGTTTGGTGCGTGCAGCGCGCGCAGCGGGGGTTCCAGTGTTTGTTGTCCCGGGACCAGTGGCAGCGATTTCTGCATTGGTGTTGTCGGGTTTCCCAACTGACAGATTTACGTTCTGTGGATTCTTTGATGAAAAGAAATTGCGTGATGATAATAAAATCCCACATACGATTATTTATTATGAAAGTCCGAATCGTGTTATGGAAACAATTGCGGCGATGGCGCGTGTTATGCCAGAACGTCAGATTGCAATTGTGCGCGAAATTACAAAAATTCATGAAGAAGCAATTATCGGTTATCCGGCAGAGTTGATGCAGATAACACCACCGCGTGGGGAAATTGTGATTGTTGTTGCGCCACGTCCAGAAAAACGGATGAGTGATGCAGAAATTTCTGATATAGTTAATGATATCGCAGCAACTTCTATGAAAGGGGCGGCGGCAGAATTAGCCATGCGCACAGGTATTTCAAAAAAAGAAGCGTATAAACGGTTATTAGATAAGGGTGGGGCAGATGATTAAATTTGTAGGAAGTTTTGAAACGGTGAAATCTTTGCCAAATTCACACTTTGCGGAATATGCATTTATTGGGCGCAGTAATGTGGGTAAATCATCACTGATTAATGCGGTGGTGGGCACGCCAATTGCGCGTACATCAAATACACCGGGACGGACACAAAGCCTGAATCTGTTTAATCTGGATGATCGGGCAATGATTGTAGATTTGCCAGGATATGGGTATGCCCGTGTGTCTAAGGTTGACGCAATGCGTTGGTTGAAACGATTGGAAGAATATTTATTGTCGCGTGCGCAATTAAAACGATTGTTTATTCTGATTGATTCCAGAATTGGTGTAAAAGATGCTGATTTAGATTTGATGGATTTTTGTGATGCAAATGCAATTCCATATCAGATTGTTTATACAAAAAAAGATAAAAAAGTGCGCGAAGCAAAGCAGATTGAAATCAGTCATACCGACCATGGTGCAATGTTGCCTGAAATTTTACAGACGTCGGCAGAAAAGAAAACAGGTTTGGATTCTATAAGGGAAACTCTTGGCATTAAATAATAATGTTTTTTGTGCAACAAATCCAGCAAGGATGGCAGATGCGCTGTGGTATGTTATGGCATCGTCGGGTGTGGACGTGTCGGATATGTTGATTTTTTTGCCCAGTCGGCGTGCGGTCAGAACGGTTGAAAAAATGATTGCAGAAAAGTCGGGTGGGGTTGCGATTTTGCCGAAGTTGGTTGCGCTGGGCGAAGGGTTGGATGATGATACAGATGATGAAATAAATGACCCAGATGTTATTTCAAATATGGAACGTGTCGTTGTCTTGGCACGATTGTTGGCGGGGGATGCAAGTGTTGGAAATTTAACAACTGCATTACCTATTGCCCAGGATTTAGTGCGTATGCAGGATTATTTAGAAAATGAAGGAATAGATGCGGCTGATATTAATTGGACTGAATTAGTTGATGAAAAATATGCCGCACATTTTATGGCCAAGGCAAAAATTTTGGGAATCCTGTCTGATTTTATGCCTATGTATGCACAGGGGCGTGTAACTGCAACAAATGTGCGAAATCGTGATATACGCGCGTGGGAAAAAGTTCTGGATAATTATAAATTGATTATTGTGTGCGCATCAACTGCCAGTGTGCCAGCCACCGCAGATTTGATGGAAAAGATTGCATTGTTGCCACATGGGCGGATTATATTGTCTGGGAAAATTGCAGGACGCGAACAGGATTTTGAATTAAATACAAATCCATATAATTCTGAATACAGATTCTTAAAACGTTTAGGATTAAATGCCACAGATGTCATACCTATCGATGTTGGGGACAGTGTGATTGATTTTATGAATTATGCATTTGGAAACGATTGTATGCCGGTGGATATTAATAAGAATTTATCAAATTGCAATTTGATAGAAGTGCCACGCGAAGCGGTTGAGGCAGATGTTGTTGCGGAAATTGCATCGCGGGCGGTGGCAGAAAAAAAATCGGTTTTGGTTATAACGCCGGATGCTGCGGGAAATCAACGTATCGCAATGGCGTTAAATGCACGTGGAATAAATGCGGACTTTTCAGGTGGGGTGCCGGGTACAATGACGTTGCCAGGACGGGCAATATTAAACTTGTTGGATTCGTGGATTGAAAAAGGTTGTGATACGTTTGATGTGATATATCGTGAAATGGGTGGAAATCTATTTAATACGATTGCAAAAATTGTCTCTGATAATATGTCAATTTTCACACCACAATTTGTTATTGATGATGCGGCATCTGTTCAGGTTTGGGTGGCTATTAAAGATTTATCAGATGTACTGAATGTAGCGGGCGTGTCATTAACATTATCTGATGCGCGTGTATTTATTGTCTATGCACTGTCGGGGGTGTCGGTGCGAGGTGCGATGAATGATGGGGCAGATGTTGTTGTTTTGGGAACAATCGAATCGCGTATGCAGACCGCAGATATTGTTGTTTTGACGGGGTTGAATGACGGGATGTTCCCAGCACGCGGTTATGAAAATGCATGGTTGCCAGCCAAGGTGGCAGAAAAAATTGGATTGCCATCACCAGATAGAAAGGTGTCGCTGCAATCATTAGATTTTATGAATTTATCATGTGGCAGTCAGGTTTATTGGTTGCGTTCTTTACAGTCTGGTGGGGTTCAAACAACAGAATCACGCTTTATTTCACGTGTGATTGCGCGGGCAGGGGATTTTAATCGTTGCACGGAACTTCTGGATGCGGTATTGGCTCGTGATAATGTTGCGCACAGGTCGCTGGATTATTCGGTGCCAACACCGCCAAATGATTGGAGTGATGTTTTTGTAACGTCATTGGAATTATTAATTCATAATCCATATGCGTTCTATGTTCGACATATTTTAAAATTGCGTGTGTTGGACGATTATTGGGTTGGTGCGGATGCACGTGATTTTGGAAACTTGGTGCATGATGTTGTGGAACATGCAACGGATTTACGACCAGATGTATTGGTCGCAGAAATGGACAGACGGGCATTGGAAAAGTTAGGTCAGGGCAGTGTGATTTTCCATTTTTGGCATAAGCGATTTATGGAAATCGCACCGGTTATTGCAAATGAATTATCATCTGTACCACGCGCATATGCAGAAATTGGCGGCGTGGTAAATATTGCAGGGCGAAATGTTCGGGCGCGTGCCGACAGAATTTGGGATGGTGGTGTGTTGGATATTAAAACAGGCGCAGCCCCGACACGTTCGCAACTGGAACAAGGAAATATGCCACAGTTACCATTAGAGGCATATATGTTGCAGTGTGGTGGATTCCCAATACGTGTGACAGAAAAATCGCGAACACCGATTATGCGTTTCTTGCAATTAAAAAATAATGATGCGCGTGTGATTGAATATGATGCGGATACAACGCGGAATATGATGCGTGCAGCGGTGGATAAGGTAACGGAGTTATTCAATATCTATTCTGCGGGTGGGGCGGGCTATGAATATCGTGAAACAGGCGATGCTAAATATAAACAGTATGACGATTTAGCAAGAATTAAAGATTAAATGCCAATCGGTTCGCGGTGTTGCGATTTGAACAACCTCATGTAGCGTCTGTACACTACGGTTGTTCAAATCGCAACAGTCGACACAATTGTTCAAATAATTTATATTTTGCGATTTGTATTATTTTAATTCTAACATTAATCCGCAGTGGTCGGTTGGTTTTGCCGCCAGACGTGGTTCAATGTCTATTTCGCAGTTCTTAATCATTTTTGCGGCGGTTTTATTACACAGGAAATAATCCAGACGCAGGCCCTGTTTATTGCCAACAGTGTCGCGACCACGATATCCGTACCATGTGTAATCTATTTCATCGGGGTGCAATGTGCGCCATGCGTCAGTCCAGCCTGCATCCAGCCATTCGTTCATAATTGCACGGGCGGCAGGTGCAGAAATTGCAATGCCTTCGTAATTTTTTGGTTTCCAAATATCCCTGTCTTCAATTGCAACGTTAAAATCGCCAGCGATAATAACAGGTTCTGGTGAGTCCAAATATTGGGATATATAGTCTGTAAATGCGCGCATCCATTCCAACTTGTACGGGAATTTTGGTGATTCAACGGTGTCGCCGTTTGGCATATAGGTGTTAATCAGGCGTACGCGTCCATCAACAACGCATTCAAGGAATCGCGCGTTTACATCGGCATAGTTTGGCATGCCTATCGTTACATCTTCGATGGAATGTTTTGAAAATGTGGCAACACCATTCCATGACTTTTGACCAAAAACCTTAACATTATAACCAAATTCATCAAACAACATGTGTGGAAAGTTTGCGGTTTCAACTTTTAATTCCTGGACCAAGACGGTGTCATATTCCCCACTGCGCAGGATGTCCATAAAACTTTCTGCGTGGGCGCGGATAGAGTTTATATTTATTGTTAGTATTTTCATGTTTGATTTCCTTTGATTCATGAGTATAATATCCACTGTCCAATATAAAAACAACAAGGATTTTTTAGACATGAATATGTATCAATTACTGGAACGTACCGCGCAGACATATCCAGATAATTTATATCTGGTGCGTGAAGGCGTTGCATATAAAGATTTTATTAACCTGGTTAAGGCACGTGCTGCATCATTAGACAAGGCTGGTGTCAAGAAGGGAGATGTGGTTGCAATTTTGTCACACAATATTCCAGAATTCCCAATAACACTGTTTGCAATTTGGTATCTGGGTGGAACGGTATTGTTGCTGGATACAAATTTGACGCCATTTGAATATGACAATATGGCGGAAATCACAAAGTGTAAAATGGTGTGCGCAGAAAAGTCTTTTGTGTACAAGACAGATAAATTTGAATTCTATGATATCACAAAAAAAGATGGCAAGGTTAATCCTGATTTAAAACCAGCAGCGGTTGAATCACTGGATATTGCTACAATGTCATTTACATCGGGTTCAACAGGTGTGCCAAAGGTTGTGCCATTAACACATTTTAATATTGTTGAATGTGCAAATTCGTTGGAATCGATGGCAGAATGGATAAAACCTGGTGATGTTTTGTATGGTTTCTTGCCGATGTATCATGTGTTTGGTTTTGCTGTTGAAGTTTTGGCGACTGTTCATTATGGGGCAGGCGTGTTGCTGCAACCAACAGTTAATCCAAAAGAAATTATGGCAGACTTTAAAAAGTTCCGTCCACAGGTTATTCCGGCGGTGCCACGTTTGTGGGAAGTGTTCCGTAACAAAATTATTGATAATGTCAAGGCCCAGAAGAAATGGGGGTTGGTATCATTTGTTTTGAAATATGGAAAAATGCTGGAAAAAATTGGACTGGGCGGTTTGTTAAAGAAGGTTCAGAAACCGATTCTGGATGTGTTTGGTGGACGTGCACGTTTGTTAATTGCTGGTGGGGCTGCGACTAAGCCAGAGGTTGAAACATTCTATGAACGTTTGGGATTGACATTTATTCAAGGGTATGGTTTGACAGAAACTGTTGGGCCAATCTGTATTTCAAAACCAACCAAGAAACGTTTCCCATTTGCATTTGGTGCTCCAACGGTTAATAACGAATGTGAAATTCGTGATAAAAACGAAGAAGGCGTTGGTGTTCTGTGGTTGCGTGGTCATCAGGTGTTCGGTGGATATCTGAATAACGAAGCGGCGAATGCAGAAATCTTTGATGAACGTGGTTTCTTTAATACAGGGGATTTAGTTACCATGGATAAAAACGGTGAATTGCATTTTGCAGGTCGCAAAAAGCAGGTTATCGTTCTGGACAGTGGTAAGAATGTATATCCAGATGAACTGGAAGGAATGTTTATCACAATCCCAGGTGTTAAGAATGTTGCTGTGTTCGAACACAAGGTAAAGGATAAAACCGTTACATATGGTGTGTTCAGTGTTGAACCCGGTATGACAATTGAAAAATTAGGGGCGGAAATCGCCGCAGCAAATAAAAAGGTTGCTAGCTATAAATGGGTAACTCACTTTGCTATGACGACGGAAGATTTACCACTGACCAGCACGCAAAAGGTTAAACACCATGTGGTGCGTCAGAATCTGATTGAGGGTAAGTATCCAGATCGTCACGAGTAAAATTAAATATAATAAGTCATCTAAAAGCAAATCGGGAATCTCATGTAGCGTTTGTACACTACGATTCCCGATTTGCTTTTATCTAAATCATTCTATTTAATTTTTTCTCATTATTATGGGGATTTATTTGCCAAGGCATAATTGTCCGAATGTTTTGTCTAATACTTCGGTTGCAGTGATTGTGCCAAGTATTTTGCCAATGGCATCTGCCGCGCGGCGTGTGTGTTCGGCAAATATATCATAATTTTCATTTGCGTTTAACGCTTGTTCAAGTTCATTACATGCAGATTCCAATAATGCTTTGGTTCGGGCATTGATGGTTAGTCCGCTTTCTGTACCGTCCATTATTTCATGAATTTTTGCACGTAATGTATCTAATAA
>CAJGDN010000038.1 GCA_904502245.1 uncultured Alphaproteobacteria bacterium
AATCTGACCGCCCTTGTCCGCCTTCCATGCCCAGGCATAATCCAACTTTTCCTGTAATGATAATGAATGTGGGTTTATTCCACGCTTAGACAAATCGCGTTCAACCAATAACTGGGTCGCAATTGATGCATGGTCGGTTCCTGGCTGCCACAGAACATCAAAGCCTGCCATGCGTTTATAACGACACATAATATCTGTCAGGACGTTGTTCATCGCATGTCCCATGTGTAACGAGCCAGTTACATTTGGTGGTGGCATCATTATGCAAAACGACGGTTTGTCAGACATAACATCATTTGCCCAGAAATTATTATTATCCCAGAATTCCTGGATTTTTGTTTCAATTTCACGTGGGTTTATATTTTTACCAAGTTCTATGTTCATTTTTTTGTCCTGTGATATTTAAAAATTTAACGTTGTGAATCCTAGCAGATTAAAATAAAAATTCAAGAAAAAGACCGCGTTATTTTTCGCCAATAATTTCGCCAACTACATAATTCGCCAGCATTAATCCAAATGTGCCTGTTACCGTTATAATTGACCCCAGATTCTTGGCATGACCGACAACCGGACGTGGCGATTGCACAGAAAAAACAACCGGAAAATCAGGCAGATTTTCATCACGTACCGCACGACGAATACGATGTGCCAATGGACAAACAGATGTCTGGGAAATTGGAGCAATTCTTATCTGGCTTATATCCGTTTTGGATGCGGCACCCATTGATGATATTAGTGGTACATTATTTTTGTGCGCCCATTTATACAGTGCAACCTTAGACGCGACAGTATCAATCGCATCAATTATAAAATCGGGATGTGCATCAATTTCTGAATTTTCATCAAAAAATAAATTTAATGCCGTTACATGTATGTCTGGATTTACGTCATGAATACGCTGTTGCGCCACGACAACCTTAGGTTTGCCAACAGTTGATTCCAGTGCAAATAACTGGCGATTTATGTTTGACGTGTCAACCATATCAAAATCAACAACGATGATATGTCCAACGCCAGTGCGTGCCAAGGCTTCGATTGCAAAAGAACCAACTGCGCCACAACCAACAACCATAACAGTTGAATTGCGCAATTTTTCAACGGCTGCATCGCCAAACAGTAAACGTGTTCTGTGTAATCTGTTCATTGTTATAATATCTGTTTTGTGTTTTTGTATATTATATCTGCCAAAATATCAGTTTCCATATTTAAAATTTCTGATATCTGCGATATAAGTGACGGAATAACAGTTGAATCTGCACCATCTGATTCAGTTAGAATACGCGACAGTGGTGTTTTTAAAATGCGCCCCGCCCCCAGTCTTTGACGTAACGTGCGCGGACCGTATGAAAAATAGACGTTATATTTGTCTGTGATATTTTTTATATCTTCTGCACGCCCAGTAAATCCATGCGCCAAAACAAACGACGGTAATGCGTTTTTATTTGTATCCAAAATTTGCAAGACTAATTCCCAGCATCCAACACAATGCAGATGAATGCCGCGCGAATATTTATGCGCGATTTTTAATTGGCGCACAAAGACATCCGTTTGCAATTCCATGTTTGGACGATTTTTATCTAAACCAATTTCACCAATCATAATTTTTGGGTTTTTTTCCAGTATTTTCTCTAAATTATTTGCCCAATTCTGCGGCAATCCACACACGTTCCATGGATGAACACCAACACATCCAAAAACATTTTGATTTTTATGTGTTAATTTTACAATATCATCCCATTGCGACGCATCAGCCGGCGCAACAATAAACATTTCAACACCAACATTATGCGCGTCTGACAGCGCACATTCAATATTTTGCGCGTCTGACAAATGACAATGTGCATCCGCATATTTTACCATATCTTTTATTCCTGCAAGAAACCACCCGACTGCATATGCCACAGGCGGGCGTATTCGCCACCGGCACGCAGTAATTGATTATGCGTACCCTGCTCTATTACCTGACCAGATGACAATACAACAATCCTGTCCATGTTACGCAACGTGGACAGACGATGCGCAATTGCAACAGTTGTGCGACCATCTGCCAATTCATCAAATGATTTTTGAATACATACTTCGGTTTCACTGTCAAGGGCAGATGTCGCTTCGTCCAGGATTAATATTGGTGCGTCCTTTAAAAATGCACGCGCGATTGCAACACGTTGACGCTGGCCACCAGACAGTTTTATTCCGCGATCACCAACCATGGAATCATATTTCTTGTCCGTAGACATGATAAAATCATGCGCCATTGCGCGTTTTGATGCCGCACGAATTTCACGGTCTGTTGCCCCGCGCCGACCGTACGCAATATTTTCACGCAATGTTCGGTTGAACATAGTCGGTTCTTGGGGGATAAATGCGATTGATTCGCGCAGGGAATCCTGGGTTACATCATGTATGTTTTGACCATCAATCAGGATTTCGCCATGCGTCGGGTCATAAAAACGCATTAACAGATTTACTAATGTTGTTTTACCCGCACCAGATGCGCCAACCAGACCAACACGTTCACCACACCGGATTTTCAAATTAAAATTCCGCAAGACCCATTTACGCTTATATTTGAACGACACATTACGAAATTCTATTTCACCGCACGTGACGCGCAACAGGGGCGCGTTTGGAATATCAACAACATCATTTGGTACAGACAATTCTTCGTACGCACGCGATGCAGCCCCCAGAGTATCTGTAATATTTGGAATCTGATTTACAATCTGACCAATCGTTCCCATAACTGTAAAGAATACCGAATTTGTAAATACTATTTCTGCAACCGTTATTTTGTTATTCATGTACAGCCACACGCACAACAACAATGTTATGCCATAACAAATATCCCATATTACCATTGGAAATCCCCAAAACCATCGCTGGATATAAAACTTGTATTTATGTGCCTTGATAGATTTTTGGCGCGAAGGTTCCAGATATTCGCGTTCACGCGCAACGCCAGCAAATAATTTCACAACCGAGAAATTTGAAATACTGTCCACACTTTTCCCCGAAACTTCGCTGTTGGCACTGCTGTAATCTTTGGCGGATTTATTCATTGGCTTTACCATAATCCAACTGTATATTGCACGAAAGACAAATACTATGCCAAACATTATTGCAACATAGGTATTAATAGAAAAAATCAGCCCCATATTGACCGCGATTACGGCAAACAAGCAGACAATGCGCCAAAAATCGATAATCGCTTCAAACCCCTTGGTTACATACAGGATTTGTGTGTGAACCTTGCCTGCCATGCGCCCAGTCCAGAATGATATAGACTGACTGTGCACATAATCGCTGAGGTCTGTCCATATACGGTTTGATACCATTGGTGACCAGCGCGCATGAAAAACACCGCGCATCAATGCCGCCAAATCTATGACCAATAACAATAAAACAATCAAACCAATTGTTGGTAGAGAATGCGCCATAAAAGTCGTACCATCAGGCACCGGATTTTCAAACAGCGCAATAAACCAACGTTGAAAATTTGGAAACAACACACCATCCATTGATACAATAAAAAAAGCAATCGACCATGCAATTATTGCACCCCATGACCCCGGTACTGCATATTTAAAATAAAATCTCCATAATGATTTTGGCAATTCTAGATTTGCAATAGTTTTTTTTGACATGATATTCCCTTCGTACACGCTGGATAGTATTTTATTTTAGATGTTTTTGCAACCGCCATTTCAAACAAAAAAATGTCCCGTTCGGGACATTTTTTCTAACCATTTACTATTTCCAGAATGCGGCGTGGAACATCATCAATCGCAACACGTTCCTGGGCCATGGTATCACGATGACGCAATGTTACAGTGCCATCTTCCATCGTCTGATGATCGACCGTTACGCAAACGGGTGTTCCGATTTCATCATGACGACGATAATTTTTACCAATGTTGCCAGAATTTTCCAGTTCAATGCGACCAATCGCCATTTTGCGCAATTTTGACACAATATCGTTTGAAATATTCAGCAATTCTGGAACGTTACGCGCCAATGGGATAACAGCGGCCTTGACCGGCGACAGTGATGGCTTTAACTTCAAAACAGTGCGGGTTTTGCCATCGCCTAAGTCTTCTTCTTCGTATGCCTGAATCATAACCGCCAACATTGCACGGTTTACACCCATCGCAGTTTCAATTACGTATGGCAGAAAGTTCTGGCCAGTTTGTGGGTCACTGTACGACAATTTTGTTGTACTGTCCTTGTTCTCTAAAACATTTGCATTGATTTTAAAATCAGACTGCGACTTGGTATGCGATCCCAAGTCAAAATCTTGGCGATTGTGAATACCTTCGACTTCGTCAAAACCATCTGGGAATTCATATTCAATATCAACCGCAGCCTTGGCATAGTGCGCCAATTTTTCGTGCGGCATAAAACGCAATTTTTCCGCAGGTATCCCCAATTCATTTATCCACCATGACATACGCGCATCCATCCAATTTTTGTGCTGCGCTTCGTCATCAGACGGGTTTACAAAATACTGCATTTCTGCCTGTTCAAATTCGCGCATGCGAAACACAAAGCCACGTGGTGAAATCTCGTTCCGGAACGCCTTGCCAATTTGAGCGATACCAAATGGTAACTTATGCGGTTTCGCATCCAAAACATTTTTAAAATTCGTATATGTTGTTGTGGCAGTTTCTGGGCGCAAATATGCATTGACCGCCCCATCAGACGTAGCACCGATTGACAGCCCCATCATCAATTGATACGCACGTGGTTCAGTGATATCTGTACTGCCACAGTTATCGCATTTTGATGTATCTTTCATTTTATCCTGGCGCATGCGAGTGCCACATTTTTTACATTCGACCAATGGATCAGAAAAACCTGCTTCGTGGCCAGAATATTTCCACAACAAACGATTAGAAATTAATGCAGCATCCAATCCTTCGATATCATCGCGCGAATAAATCATAGAATTCCACCACGCGTTGCGAATATTTTTCATCAATTCAACACCATATGGACCATAATCATACGCACCACCCAATCCGCCATAGATTTCAGAACCGGTAAAGATAAAACCACGACGTTTACACAATGCAACAATATCATTTACTGTTTTTGCAGGCATTTTCGTTCCCCTATTCTATTTTTTGTTTGCTATAAGCACATTATATTAAAGATTTTTTGGCTTTTTGCAACACTGAATTTGATGATAAAACCTACTTCTCATTAAACGCGAAAATATATTTTTACATCGCGCATTAATTGATTTTTATATAATCCACATAAGAAAAACAACCTATTGCTACACAATAGGATTTATTGCACAATATACAAAAGTACGCAATTAATCAAAAAGGTAACGATATGATCAGCCAAGTTGATGTATGGAATGCAATAGATGAATTGGCAGCAAACCAGAAAACATCCCCTTCACGAATGGCGATAAATAGCGGACTGGATGCAACAATATTCAATAAAAGCAAACGTAACGACAAATACGGGAAACCCAGATATCCTTCATTTAGAACCGTACTAAAAGTATTAGAAGCACTGAAAATGACAATGACAGAATTTGGAAAAATATGCGATAAACATCACAATAAATCAAAGTAAAGACTATAACCAATAAGATATCGTCTGCGCAACCATCTTTTAACATTAATAGCAAATTAGCAATTTACACTAATTTACCAACACCAAAATCAATTTCAGGTTGTTTATATTGACCATTTTATAGATATATAAAATAATGCGTTATGACATATAAATATATCCGTAACACAAAGGGAATAAAATGGATTATCACAATGCATTATGGGAAAGCATAAAATATATTGCAGAAAACAATGGGACAACATGTTCGGGGCTGGCACGAAAATGCGGATTGGACGCAACATCCTTTAACCATAGCAAACATTTTTCTGCCAATGGACAACCGCGATGGATCAGCACAGAAACGTTGTCAAAAGTCTTAAAGGCAACAAATACCAGCCCACGTGAATTTGCAAATATATTCCAATATATTTTAGAAAAATCTGACTGATTAACAGATTATCGTTGATGTGACAGATTTTTTATTAAATCCGAAACAGACAACGTAGATGGTGTTATATTTTTCCTGTTTGGATCAGCCAGTTGCAGTTGTTTAAAGGCAGGACTGCCCAGCCCCATAAAACCATATTTACCGTTATGGAACATGCCTTTTTCAAACTTTTTAGTATCGGAATTATACCATTGTGCAGTATTTCTGCCACTTAGTGGACTGCCGATAATACTAAAATAATATTTAACACCTGTCTTCCATTCGGTATTTTCCCACAATTTTAACATATCACCCAATGACAACTGATGCATACCAACATACAAACCACCAACAAACATGCCCGGAATGTAAATATGGCTGAATTTTTCGTTTGATAAGATTTTATCTTGATTGATTAAAATCAAATTCAGATTGGAAAATAATTGGGTTATAGATTCAAAATCGGCCCGAGGTGCCGTAACAATATGTTTTAATGCTGACATTTTAAGCTCCTGTTTTAGTCCATTTTGGGCAGGACAAGTAAGGATTTAAATCCGCCCCGATGCGTGCGTTATTGCCACATCAGTTTGAATTGTATCAAAAGAAAATTATAAATCAACAAATAAAAAACGACCGGCAAGCGGTCGTTAATTTTATGGTGGGAACACAGGGACTGTATATTCCCATGTTTGTTTATACTCCATGGGCCCCTTTCACTTCGCTACGCTTCGTCCCGAACCCTTTCTTGGGTTCTCGTCCGCGTCCCATGCATAAAATAAACGACCGGCAAGCGGTCGTTAATTTTCTGGTGGGAACACAGGGACTCGAACCCTGGACCCAATGATTAAAAGTCATTTGCTCTACCAACTGAGCTATGTTCCCAGAACCGGACCCGGAATAAAGATTTTTCAACCCTTTTCCGTGGTTCGGGGGAAATTTTGACATAAAAAAAATTAAATTGCAAGAAAAAATATCACTTTTTTATAATTTTATTTCTATTTTTTTGTTTCAACCCCTGCACCACTATCGGTCAAATGCTGCGCCAGATTCATGGCGGCAACACTGCTGCTGTCCAGCCAATCAAGAATTCGCCCCATTATACTTTCAACATGTTTCGCAGAAAGATGCTGATTACGACGGAATTTGTTTTCATTTATTAGGTGCGTCATGTCGCGTGCCATAGATGATAAAATTCGGTTCTGCTCTGTGGTCAGCACTGAATTCTGGCTGTCGCGATACAGTAATGAATCCAATTCATTATGGTATTCATGCAGGCTGACCAGTATGCGCGGCGTTAGTTTTAGCCGACGAGATATTTCAGGCGAACGCCATATCAACATACGATTCAGGTTTTCTGTGGTCAATTTGCTGCGCACCCCCATGGATTCACGCAACAGACCAATTATGTTTAGCATCAGTATATTTAATTTATCGTCCATGCTGTTAATCAAGTTGCGCTTCATCGTATTTGCAATGCGCGAATTTGTATAATCATACAACAAAAATACCAATGGTATTGACAACAGCGATGCAGAAACATTTATCACCAGGTCACGAACATTATCATTCGGCGCGTTATCTATCGCACCAGTGTATAAAATAATCCCGCCTGCAATTGATAGCAAATATGGCAATAATTTTAATAAAAAATTACGAAAACTGAATTTCATGTACATATAATACATTTTTTATACGGCAATATGTACAGGAAAGAAAGTCTAACCATTGGTTCTATTACGCAAAGAGCATGAACGACGAACTGCAAATGCGCCCCATGCGCATACAATCAACTCCAATACGCCAAGTATCATAATGCTGTAACGCCAGCTGCCTAACAAAGACCCCAGGCCAATTACACCACACACCCCCATATAGACCAGATATGTTATCGTTGTGTACAATGACAAAACAATTGAACGATTGGTCGGCGGAATCATATCTTGGAATCGCGAATACATCAATGTATAAACACCCCACAACAACATGTACGCGACACCCATTATCCACAGCGAATCAGGGGTATACAGCAACGAAAATAATATATACCCAACACCAACTGTCGCAATCAGTAAATATAGAAATTTATCTGATATACGTGTAAACTTGTACGCAAAACGCTGCCCCAGGGTGGCGCACGCCAATAAAAAGAACGATAACAGCCCGACATATTCCGTCGGAATGCCAATATTTAATGCAATCGGACTGAGGAAGTCATCTAAATACGGGATATTAATAACCAGTATAGTCAATATCATTATTGACATTAAACACGGCGTTTTTAAAACAATACGAATGCCCGCATGAAATAATTTCTTTAATTTTAATCCTG
>CAJGDN010000039.1 GCA_904502245.1 uncultured Alphaproteobacteria bacterium
CGAAGATGCAAAAAACAACCTGTTGGGTCAGGCTTTGTATATGAAAAACCACGAAGATGTTAAAATCCAGATTGCTGGTAATTGCGACGAACGTGGTTCAACAGAATACAACTTGGCATTGGGCGCACGTCGTGCAAACGCTGCAAAATCAGTTATCGTAAATGACGGTATTGATGCAAAACGTATCTCTACTATCTCTTATGGTAAAGAACGCCCATTGGTAAAAGGTTCTGGCGAAGAAGTTTGGAAATGGAACCGTAACGCCACAACAACAGTTAAATAATTGTTGCAAATTTATAAAGACCGCCCAATCGGGCGGTTTTATTTTTGTTTACAAATCAATATTGACAAAGCGATATTTTGTATTATCTTATCATACATGAAAACACTTCAAAAAATTTTAACTGATTTTTTCTTGCAAACATCGCACACGGCCAATATGGTTCAAAGATTCCCGTATACGTTGATATTTAAAACCACGCATTACTGCTGGAATAATTGTCCGCACTGTTGCGAATCGGCCGGCGCAAACATGCCAAAAGAATATATACCAACAACAATTATTCAGGATTATATAAAACAAGCCACGAACGACCCAAATTTTAGCAAGAATTTAGTCTTTACAGGTGGCGAGGTTATGAGTGCATACAAATACCATAACGAAGCCAATTATGCAAAAAAATTGCTGAATATGGGATTAGATAACGGGTGCAGCGTTGATATAAAAACAAATGCAGGATGGACAATTACCCCCATGCGCGATAAAATCTTTGACGACCTGGTTGACGTATTGAGCACTCACAGCATCAGCAGTTTTAGATTAATTCCGATGCAGGTATCATTATCACTGGACAGATTTCATCCGCATTCAATGCAAAAAAACATCAAATTTATCACAGAAATGTCACACAGGCAAAAAAACAGCAGCCTGGTTATCAATATTTCTTCGTTTGAACAAGACGTGGATATGATTGAAAAACTGCTGGATAATCTGCGCAGCACATTTAATGACGTGCATCCAATGATTGCTTTTGGTGGCACGATGAACGACACGCGCCCTGCCCCACAAAGCACAATGTGGTCTGTAAATGGAAATATTGTTCTTAGATTCTCAATCGGCACATTATTTGACGGTGGACGCGCAAAAAACATTGAAAACGCATACCACACACCAACACCACAGTTTTCATTCCTGGCCCCAGGGAATCCACCACAACTTTTAATGGCATTTGATTCATTTGGAAATGTTACATTGGGAGAAAATTCAGGTAAAAAGATAACTGTGCCGTGGCGCAACAGAAATGGAACACTACGACCATTAAATAACATTAGACAAGATTTGATTATACAGGCAGGCAAAGAAGAAGCACTTTATGTGTTTAAAGAAACAAATCGCCGGGTTGCAGTAAGTATAGAGAACGACATAAAAAATATTCTAAATCTGTTCCGCATAAGAAAAAGATAAAAAAGCCGGCAAACACCGGTTTTTTTCAACAATATAATTTGTGTGCTTACAACAAAAAAAATACCGGCATTTGCCGGTATTTTTTAACATTTTTATTTTGACAATTTTTCAACCAATTCCATTAATTGAGGGCGCGTATTAAATATTAACGTTATTTGCCCTGCCCCACCACGACGTTCAGATATTTTAACAGATATACCCAAAGCAGATTTAATCTTGTTTTCCATATCACGAACTGTCGATGAATCAATTGTTTTTTGTGCATGATTACGCGCTTTTTTTGCACGTGGCGCAGCCTTGACCAATTTGTCAGTATCTGCAACTGATAATTTTTTTGCAATAACCTGATGCGCTAATTCTTCGGGATTTTCCGCAACCGCAATTGTACGCGCGTGGGACGCGGATAACTCTCCCTGGCCCACCAAATTCTGAACAGAATCCGGCAGCGATGTCAAACGCAACATGTTGCGAATATAACTGTCCGATTTACCAATCAAACGCGCAACATCCATCAATTCATAATCGCAACATTCCATCAGATTTTTATAGGCAGCAGCCTCTTCTATTGGGTTTAGATTTTCGCGTTGCACATTTTCTATCAAGGCAATTTCGCGCGCATTACCATCATCAATAGTCTTTATCAAAGCCGGAATCTCTGTCTTACCCGCCAATTTAGATGCACGATAACGACGTTCACCCGCAACAATTTCATACATATACGGACGACCAGACACACTGCGCAACAATATCGGCTGCAACACCCCCTTTTCGCGAATAGACGCCGCCAAATCTGCCAATTCGTTTTCTGTAAACGTTTTTCGCGGCTGGTCAGGGTTCGCACCAATCTGCGCCAGCGGCACCTGTTTTACAACAACACGCTCGCCAGGTGTTAATAATGATATGTCCGGTATAACGCCACGCGCATTTTGCAAATCTGCCAATCCACGCCCCAAACCAAATTTATTCGCCATCTGTCCCCCCTGTGGTTCTTTCTACAACCTCGGTCGCGACGCGCAGGTATGCCTGGGCCCCGGTCGAGTTAAAATCATAAAATAACGCAGGCTTGCCGTGACTGGGCGCCTCAGACACACGGACGTTACGCGGAACAACCGTCTTGAACACCGTATCACCAAACGTCGCACGCACATCATCATCAACCGCACGCGTTAACCCGTATCTTTTATCATACATCGTTAACAGTACACCCAAAATCTCAATCCCTGGATTCCATTTGTCGCGCACAATAGAAATCGTATCCGTCAATTGTTGCACACCCTCCAGAGCAAAAAATTCACATTGTAACGGAATCACAACACTGTTGGCCGCCGTCAATGCATTAATTGTTAAATACCCCAACGCAGGCGGACAATCCAGCAGTATATAATCATAATATTCCATTATCGGACGCAACGCGTCGCGCAGGCGATATTCACGATTTGCCATATCCAACAAATCAATATCCGCACCAGCCAACGCCTGAGACGACGGCAAAAGATGCAACCCAGGCACAGCAGTACTGAGGATATTATCCGCCACATTCGCCGTCCCCATAATAACACCATAAACACTTTGACGATGCGATGCACGTTCAAACCCCAGTCCAGTTCCCGCATTCCCCTGTTGATCCAAATCAACCAGCAAAACACGCTTTTTAATTGCCGCCAAAGACGCACCAATATTTATAGCAGTCGTGGTTTTTCCAACCCCGCCCTTTTGATTCGCAAACGCAATTATATGAGTCATATTCCCTTTCCAGTTAATTCAGGCATAAGAATATAAAAACCAACCGATTCGGTCAAGAGCAGAAAATCACAAAAATAAAAAACAAACTAAAAACAAAATAATATTTTTTATTTCACATGAAACAATTATGTTTTATCAACAATTTTACACACATAAAAAACCGGCATTCACCGGTCTTTTTAAGATTTTGTTAAAAAACACAACTTTTTTCAACATGTTAATTGTTATTTCACATGAAATCACCGGCAAAAATGCACAGAAATTATAAATCCATCACCTGTTTTTGACGGTGTCAACCGGTACTCAAACTTATACTTACGTTTTGCATCAGAAATTTCGGTTTCTATTTCCCGGCCTTTTAAAAGAAAAAGCCGGTATTTTGTTTTTGCAACATAGTCCATAATCTTAGTCAATGATGCAAATGCCCGCGCAGTAAAAACAAAATCGTTGCTTTTTACCGGCAAATCCCGAACAAAATCTTCTACACGCCCATGATATATAGTCAGATTATCCAACCCCAAAGCTTCCTTGACAGCATTCAAAAACGTAACTTTTTTACCAATCGATTCAATACAGGTAACATTCCATCCCAAAATAGCTAGAACAACACCTGGAAATCCAGCGCCGCTACCCAAATCAATAACATTAACATTTGCAGGCAAAACATCTGCCAACTGCGCAGAATCAGCAAAATGGCGGTTTTCTATATCATTTAGCGTACTGGGCGCAACCAGATTCATACGCCCAGACCATTCACGCAATAAACTTGCATACTGTTCAAATTTGACATTGTTCTTCATAAGCGCTATTCTAGCATAGTTATGAGAAAAATAGAAAGTATTTTTATTATCGTCAGTTTGTTGGCTGTTATAACCATTACTGGTGGCACAATCTGGAAACATGCAATAAAATCAGATCAAACAACTGTACATTCATTTCCAGCGACTAAATTTGGCGCATTCTTGGCAGCGCAGCACGCGATTTATATAAACGATTTTGAATCTGCTGAAAATTTCACAGACATTTTAACAGATGTTGAATACCCCATTGTTCAAAGTTCTGTTTACATTTCGGATTTCCTGAGCGGAAGACTGCCAATAAATGCAGAATCTTTGAAAAATGAAAAAAGCATGCCTGCACGCATCATTTATGATGCATACCTGGTAAAAAATAACAAATGGAAAGATTTTCACAATCGCCACAAAACAGATGACACCGCGTTGTTGGCACCACTGCGTATATGGTCTGCAATCGCAAACGATTGGCGCACAAACACATTTAAATTCATCGATAAACTACCAACCAATAAATCATGGAAAGCATTCGTACGCGGTCAAATTTATGCTGAATTAGGCGACACATCCAAGGCAGCAGAATATTTTGAGAAAGTAACGTCAGACTTTATGAATATTAATGACTATATGTATATAATGTCATTTTACAAACACCACAATATGCCAGAAAAGGCCAGTGCGCTGCGCGAAGATTTTACTGCGCGCCCAGGTGGCATGTTTATGGCGGATTTTGAAGATTTTCCAGATTGGTCTGTATACAGCGGAAAAACAAATGCATTGGCATTCAGCTTAATCCAAAATGTTTCACACACACAAATCATGATGTATACAGATTTAGCAATGTTGTTGCTGCGATTTGTTCAGGTCACCGCACCAGAATTTGCCAAGACTAACAATACACTTGATTATTATCTGGGACAGTATTTTTATAACAATGTTGGTGATTATAATAAATATTTTTCAAAAATTTCTGACAACAGTCCATTCTACCCATTCGCACGCCTGCGTATGGCAGAAAAAAATAATGATCTTGACGCAATTGAAGAAATATTGGATAAATACCCAATGTTTATCCCTGCCGTCAACAAAGTTATTGCTAATCACATAAAGCACGGAAACAAGCGCGCTGCATTACATATTGTAAAACACGCGCTGGATAACAATAGCCTGGGCGAAATAGGCAGAGCGTATTTTACAAAACACCGTGCACAAATAAACTTTGCGTTTGGGGATATAAAAAGCGCACAAAAAGACATCCATGAAGTTTCAAAAACCCAAATGATTGATGCAGATATCATATCTTTGCAGGCAAAAATTTGGGCAGCACAAAATCGCGAACTGGAAAACGCATACGATTATGCGATGGGACTGGTTCGCCAAAACCCAACAGACATATTGGCATGGGACACGTTGGGTTATGTTGTTTCAGTACGCGAAGGGATTGACGCGGCACTGGAATTGTTGGAACGTGTAGGTGAAATATCAGAAACATGTTCTTCATTATATGTAAATCTGGGCGACATGTACGCAGCCACAGGTGATATTGACAAAGCTTTGGCAGCATATAAACGTGCAATTGATTTATCAGACGATGGATTAACCGTTGTTCCAGATGTAGAAAGAAAAATAAGGAAATTAAAATGAAAGTAGGTGTAATTGGCGCAGGCGCATGGGGTACAGCACTGGCGATTACTTCTGCACGCAGTGGGGCAGATGTAACATTATGGTCTTATGACAATGAATATAAACATTTTGACAATGTAGAAATCCCTGGAAACATTAATATAACCAGCGAACTATCTGTTTTGTTTTATATGGACACATGGCTGATTGTGACGCCGGCGGCTTTTTTCCGCGAAACCCTGCGCAAGGCACGTGAATTTTATAACGGACAACCAATTATAATTTGCACCAAAGGCGCAGAAAGCACAACAGGGCAATTTATGTCTGAAATCCTGAATGCAGAATTACCGGAATGCCATGAATTTGGTGTATTGTCAGGCCCACAATTCGCAGCCGAGGTTGCACGTGGTGTCCCAACAGGATCAACACTGGCCGGCACACGCAGTGCAGTAACCGCAGGAACAGACGTATTAAATAAACTGTATCTGGACGAAAGCGACGATATTATTGGTGCAGAAGTTTGCGGTGTTGGCAAAAATGCATTATCACTGATTTGCGGATATAACAAAATTGCAGCAGCCGGTGAAAATGAACGCGCAATGATATTTACACGCGCATGGAATGAAGTTATGCAAATCGGATTAGCAATGGGCGCAAAGATGCATACATTTTTGGAATTGTGCGGAATAGGGGATTTGTTCCTGTCGGCAACCAGTGAAACCAGCCGTAACTTCTCAGGCGGGATGGCAATTGCACGTGGCGAAGAACCAAGCGGCACAGTTGAAGGAATTTTTGCACTGCGTGGTTTAACGGCACGCGCGCAAGAATTAGGTGTCGACACGCCAATATTAAATCAGATGCAAAACAAACTAAAAATTTAATAAAAACACCGGCAAATACCGGTGTTTTTATTCACAAAAAAAATCCCCAAACGGGGATTTTTTAATACATTGTTTGCAGAACGTGTTTGTTCTTGTCCAGATTGGATAACATTTTACCACTGCCACAGGCAACACATGCCAATGGATTATCCACAACAAATGCAGGCAGACCAGTCGCCGCACGTATCGCAATATCCAATCCGCGCAACATTGAACCACCACCTGTCATCGCAATACCCAAATCCGCAATATCCGCAGACAATTCAGGCGGTGTTAATTCTAATGCCTGGCGCACAGTATCAACAATCTTTGATACTGTCTGGGCCAACGCACCTGCAATCTGGGATTCTGTGATAACTGTTTCGCGTGGCGTTCCAGACAACAGGTCACGCCCTTTTATCTTCATAGTTAATTCATTCGCCTTGTCCTTAGGCGCAAGAGCAGTCCCAATACGCTTTTTGATTTCTTCGGCGGTATTTTCACCAATTAATAAATTCTTGTTCTTGCGCACAAAGTCGATAATATCAACATCCATTTGGTCGCCCGCTGTACGAACCGCATTTGAATAAACAATACCACCCAGGGACATAACTGCAACCTCGGTCGTGCCACCACCAATATCCAGTACCATTGAACCAACCGGTTTTTCCACAGGCAGACCCGCACCAATTGCAGCTGCTGTTGATTCTTCGACAATAAATACTTTGCGTGCACCAGCGGCATCGGCCGCTTCTTGGATAGCACGGCGTTCCACCTGGGTTGCACATGATGGCACACAAATAATAATCAATGGCGCAGCCAGTGGGTTTTTATGATGCACTTTGCGGATAAAATATTTTATCATTTCTTCGGCAACTTCAAAGTCTGCAATAACACCATCACGCAGTGGACGTACCGCAGAAATCGTGCCCGGTGTACGACCAAACATTTGTTTCGCCTCGGTCCCGACAGCCAAGATTTCTTTGCGACCCATCAGACGGTTTTCTGCCACCGCAACAACAGATGGTTCGTTCAGAACAATTCCGCGCCCCTTGACATAAATCAAAGTATTTGCAGTTCCTAAATCAATCGCCATATCCGCAGAAAAGAATTTCATCAACCAATTATACATAATAAAACCCCATAAATTTTGTGTTTTTCAGAACTATAAATCACGATATACAAAAAATCAAGGCAGCCCAACAAATTTATTTGACATGGCAAATATTGTGCTATTATATCCACACTATGATACGAGATACAATTAAAAGACATGAAGACTTTGCAATGGGTGAAAACGCCCCAGTAGCAAAAAGTGCATTTTTTCTGGCACGGGTAAAATCTGCAAAATACCCAGATGATGCACGATATGGTATTATAGTCACAAAAAAAACTTTTAAACACGCCGTTGACAGAAACCGCGCAAAACGATTAATTCGCGACTGGATTGCGTTTAATGAAAACATTATGCGACCTGAATGGGATTATGTGTTTATTATACGACGCGCAATTTTGGATGCGGACAGAACATCAGGACGTGTCGCAATGAAAAAAGCATTAAATTATCTGCACAAACAAAAAATTAATGAATAAAAAACAATCTGCTGTTAAC
>CAJGDN010000040.1 GCA_904502245.1 uncultured Alphaproteobacteria bacterium
ATCTTTACTCCATTTGGCATATTTGAAATCGCATCAAACCACCCCAGGTGCGAAGACAGTGAACCAACAGACAGCCCCAGCAATTTAACATTCATTTTTTCAAAGTCTTTGATGGTATTTTGAAACGCAATAAATTCTGTGGTGCACACAGGTGTAAAATCTGATGGATGTGAAAAGAATACAACCCAATTTCCCTTAAAGTCTGCGGGGAATTTTATCGGTCCATTTGTTGTGCTGGCGTGAAATTCTGGGGCGGTGTCTCCAATCAGTGGCATTTTTGGTGTGTCCAGAATTGCATCATCGTCTAAATCAAATATATCGTCCATATTTTTTTCTCCATGCGTGTATATGCAACCTATCATTTTTGTGTATTTTTTTGCACAGGAACGTATTCAGGTGTAATGAAAAAAATATTCTTGATAAAATCCGATAAGTTATCAATAATAGGGGGCAAGACATAAGGATATAAAACATGAAACGCTCAGACATTGTTCGTTCTATTCAGGTAAACTTTAAACGCATGCGCGCATCTGATGCAGCTGCAATTCTGGACACCGTTGCAGACCAGGTTATTGAATCTGTTGCCCATGGCGATCGTATTGAAATTCGTGGTTTTGGCACATTTCAACCACGCGCTCGCGCAACTAAGATTGGATACAATCCATGCACAGGGCAGCCAATGCCATTGCCTGCCAGCACAACAATTTTGTTTAAACCCAGTCGTGAATTAACCAAGAAGATGAACGGTCAATAATATGTTATTTGGAAAAAAATCAGGGATTAAAAATCGTAATCGTGAACGCTATGAACGTGTTCGCCGCCTGATGTGGATTAAATGTGAATCCTGTGGAAAGTTAGTTTATTACAAAGATTATAAAGAAAACAAATATATTTGCCCGCGTTGTGGTCGTGCGTTTATTATGACACCTAAGCAGCGATTTGATTTACTGTTTGATGATAATTCGTGGGAAAAACTGCCTGCGCCAAATGTATCGGATGATCCATTAAAATTTGCTGACCGTGTTCCATATCAGGACAGATTAGATTCTGCACGTTCTGAAACGGGTTGCTATGATGCAATAACAACTGCCGATGGAACAATTGGCGGTGTGCCGACGACTATTTGTGTTTTGAACGGATTGTTTATGATGGGGTCTATGGGACGTGCTGCTGGGGACGCGATTGTTGCTGCCATGGAACATGCGATTGCCCAACGTCGTGCATTTGTTATGGTAACGTCCAGTGGTGGTGCCCGCATGCAGGAAAACATTCTGTCATTAATGCAAATGGCGCGTACGACTGTTGCGGTAAATAAATTACATGCAAATGGTATTCCATATATTGTATTGCTGACCGATCCTACATTTGGTGGGGTCACGGCATCTTTTGCAATGTTGGGTGATATTCATATTGCAGAAAAGGGCGCGCGTATTGGTTTTGCTGGTCGTCGTGTAATTGAACAAAATATCCGCGAAAAGTTGCCAAATAATTTCCAAACCGCTGATTATTTGTATGAACATGGTATGGTTGATATGGTGGTCGCGCGTGGTGATTTGCATGATACAATCGCGAACATTCTGGCGGTTTTGACCAAGCAGACACGTGAACCAAAACAAATTTCCGTTACAACCCCTGCGCACGACGCATCTAAGAAAATACGTGGTATGGGCGAGAACGAGGCGTACGACAAAGTCTTGCTTGCGCGCCATGAAAACCGTCCGCACTTTTTGGACTATATTAATGGCATTGTGTCAGATTGGACATACCTGGCGGGGGATCGTTGCTTTGCCGAAGATGCGGCCATGGCATCTGGTATTGGTTTTTGGCGCGGGATTCCTGCTGTAATTATCGGTCAGGAACAGGGTCGCACAATTGAAAGTCGTCAAAAACATCGCTTTGGTATGGCAAATCCTGATGGCTATCGCAAGGCGCAGCGTATGATGCGTCTGGCGGAAAAGTTCCAATTGCCACTGATTTCATTGTTTGACACTGCTGGTGCTTTTGCAGGGCGCGAAGGCGAAGAACGTGGCCAGTCCCAGGCGGTCGCATCGTCAATCGCAACGGGTTTATCGATTGCAACACCATATGTTGCAGTGAACGTAGGTCAGGGCGGTTCAGGTGGTGCAATTGCAATTGGTACCGGTGACCGTGTGTTAATGTTGGAAAATGCGATTTATTCTGTGATTGCGCCTGAATCCTGTGCCAGTATTTTATGGAAAGACAATAATTTCCGCGCGACTGCCTCTGCTGCTATGAAACTAACTGCGCGCGATATGGCAGACATGAATGTTATTGATGAGATTATTCATGAACCGGCGGGTGGTGCGCATACAGATTGGCAAACGACGATGGAATTGCTGGCTAATGCGGTTGTGAAACAGATTAATGAATTGCAACAAATCCCAGTAAATGAATTGCCGGCACGTCGTGCAGAAAAATTCTTGGCAATGACGCGTGATGTTGAAATATATCAACCCGAACATATTGGCGAAGAACATTAAAAAATCCCCATTTCGGGGATTTTTATTATTTTCCTGCTTGCATTTATTTTTATCTTTCTATATAATACCCCCTGCACGGAGCGTTGGCAGAGTGGTAATGCAGCAGATTGCTAATCTGTGACCGAGTTTATTGGTCCATAGGTTCGAGTCCTATACGCTCCGCCACTAATTCACCCGCCATTTTGGCGGGTTAATTTGTGCTGCGGGCGGTTGACGAGAACCGTCAAGGTTCGATACGAAGTAGATTTGGGAAGCGCAGCGTCCCCAAATCGTCACGAGTGGAGAGGGGTATCCCCGCCCACCGAGTGGGCAGGGGAGTCCAGTCCTATACGCTCCGCCACTAATTCACCCGCCATTATTGGCGGGTAAATTTTTTGTGTCTTGACTTATTGGTGTGCGTCGTGTCATAATATATGTATGACAATTCGTTTTATCAATTTTTACTGTTGTCGCTAATATTGCATTTTTTTGCAAACTGATTTGTTTGCGCTTTTCAAAAACTCTATAAAATCACACAATATAAACCGAACCAAGGGAAACGCATAATGACGATAAAATTATATAATACACTAACCCGCAAATTAGAAGAATTCAAACCGCTAGAAGAAGGCAAGGTTGGTTTCTATTCGTGTGGCCCAACGGTTTATCATTATACGCATTTGGGTAATTTGCGTACATTTTTGCACAACGATTTTCTAAAACGCATGTTTCTGGCAAATGGTTACGATGTGCGCCATGTTATGAATATTACAGATGTTGGGCATTTAACAAATGACGAAGATGATTCTGGTGAAGATAAAATGGAAAAAGGTGCTGCGCGCGAGAATAAATCTGTTTGGGATATTGCCAGGTTTTATAAGGACGAGTTTTTGCGCGACTTTAATGATTTAAATATGATTGCACCAACTGTAATGCCACATGCCACAGATTATATTACCGAACAGATTGAATTGGTTCAAAAATTAGAAGAGCTGGGATTTACATATGAAATACCGGGTGATGGTATTTATTATGATACGTCAAAGTTTGCCGCATACGGTGCACTGACAGGTGGTTCGTTGTCTGGTAATCGTGCAGGTGCACGCGTTGACTATAATGACGCAAAGCGTAATACGACAGACTTTGCTTTATGGAAATTTTCACCCAAGGACGCAAAACGCCAAATGGAATGGGACAGTCCATGGGGTGTTGGATTCCCGGGATGGCATGCAGAATGCAGTGCAATGAGTATGAAACTGTTGGGACAGCATTTTGATATTCACACAGGCGGTGAAGATTTATCACGCGTTCATCATGCAAATGAAATTGCGCAAAGTGAACCGATAACAGGCGCACCATGGGTAAATACTTGGTTGCATTACAGTTTCTTGCTGGATAAATCAGGCGAAAAAATGGCTAAATCCAAAGGCGAATTTTTGGGGATGGATGCGGTTCGGAATCGCGGTTATGATCCAATGGTTTATCGTTATTTTGTTGCGATGGGGCATTATCAGTCACAGCTGGCCTTTTCATGGGAAACAATGGATGCCACGGCAAAAAGTTATGCAAACCTGGTGCGTCGTGTCGCAGATTTGATGGAATTTGATGGCCAAACAATAAACCAAGATGTTTATAACAAATGGCATGATGATATGGTTGTTGCTATGTCTGATAATTTAAAAACTGCGACCGTATTAGTTTTGTTACAGGACTTTGTTAAATCAAACGATATTGATAACGCAACCAAATTGGCGTTGGCGCGTTTTGTGGACGATTTGCTGGGGCTGCAATTCATTGACCGTGCAAAAAAGTTAAAAGAATTGGAAAGCCAGGCTGTGCCATCAGAAATCGTTGCGTTGGCGGAACAAAGACTTGTGGCCAAGGCAAACAAAGATTGGGCAACGGCAGATAGCCTGCGTGCCGAAATTGATGCTGCCGGCTGGACGGTTTTGGATGGCAAAGACGGATATAAAATCGTCAAAAAGGCATAAATTGCCAAAACTGTAAAAAATAATAAAAAACTGTTGAAATTGGGGCAATATTAGTGTATATTGCCCCTCGTTAACAATAGAGGAAATTTCCATGAACTATCCATATATGCCAAAATCAACCGCTTTGTGGTTAATTGAAAATACAGCATTAACATTTGAACAAATCTCGGAATTCTGCGGCTTGCACGAACTGGAAGTGAAAAGCATTGCCGATGCAGAAACATATAAAATTCAACCATTAAACCCAATTCTAAGCGGTCAGGTAACACGCGAAGATATTGAAAAGTGCGAAGCAGATCCAGACGCACGTCTGACATTGCGCAAAGAAATTGTTGATGCGCAGCAGAAACAGAACAAGCGCGGAGTTGGCTATACACCAAAATTACATCGCCAAAATCGTCTGGGCGGTATTTTGTGGATTGTAAAGAATTATCCAGAATTATCTGACGGCCAAATTGCACGTTTGATGCGCAGTACAAACCCAACGGTTGCATCTGTTCGCAACAAAACACACGCATCATATTCTGTTATCCAGATTCAAAGCCCAGTTGTGCTGGGATTGGTGTCAGAATCTGCAATCCATGACGCAGTAGCCAAGGCGCAAAAAATGGCATCTGCACCAAAGAAAAAGAAGAAAAAATAATAACTTTTTATTAACTGTTAAACACAAAGCAGGGTTGATAAATGGCAAAAAAACTGGACGAAGCAACAAGACTTTTAATCGAGTCTTTGCCAGAAAACTTACAAAAATTGGCATCCAATGCGATGGAAATTGGATACATGTCGCGCATGGACTTTGATGCTGCGACCGAAGCGGACGAAGTTCCCTCGGACGAGCATGAAGAAGTGCTGGATTTCTTTCAGCAAGATCTGGGGTTAGAAGTTTTGGATATAGACAATTATCCCCAGGATTTAAGTCGTTATTACGATACCGAAGACGAAGAGCCACGAGACAAAACGCGCAATTTATTAAACGCGGATGCAGAGCAGGTTGATGTTAACGACGATGATTATGAACATTACGCAAAACAGCTGGAACGCAGTCAAACTGGTTCACTGGTTCTGGGGGTTCAGGATTCAGTTCAATCGTATTTGAAACAAATAGGAACTGTTCAGTTGTTAACAGCTGCCGGCGAAGTTGCGATTGCTCAACGTATCGAGGCAGCATCACGTCTGATGGTATATGGTCTGTGCGAAAGTCCGATGACAATTCAGGCCATCCTGGATTGGTATCAACAGTTATTAAACGAAGATATTCGTCTGCGTTATATTGTCA
Organism: uncultured Alphaproteobacteria bacterium; assembly: GCA_904502245.1. Lineage (GTDB taxonomy): Bacteria > Pseudomonadota > Alphaproteobacteria > Rs-D84 > Rs-D84 > Enterousia. The sequence goes on from CAJGDN010000040.1 coordinate 5,748, forward strand.
ATCTGGAAGTTATGTATTCCAGTGATGCAGAACAAAAATCATTGGCCGCACTGTCTGAAACGCTGAAATCAAAGGGCGTTGAACATGTCGATGAATTGGACGATGACGATTTGGATGATTTAGCCGACGCATCTGTTTCTGATGATGAAGAAGACGACGATTTGGATGATGATGAAGATGGTATCAAGAAAGAAGATACGCCACGTGGCACATCTGGTGTGCCAATTCCTGTTATGGAAGAATCATTAATGCCAATGGTTCTGGATTTGTTTGCAAAAATCAAGCGTATCTATAACAGCATGCAGAAATTACAGGCGAAACGTTTAGAGAATCTTTTGACGTCTGATACACCGGATGCTTCATTAGAAAAGAAATATACAAAATTGCGTCTGGAATTGTTTGAACACGTCAGCAAAATTCGTTTGAATGACGATCGTGTTGCTGAAATCTTGGAACAATTGACCAAGCGTGACCAGTTGTTAATGGGGCTAGAAGGGAAATTGTTGCGTCTGGCAATGGCGAACAAGATTAAACGTGAAGATTTCTTGGCAGAATACACTGGTAATGAATTAAATCGCAACTGGGTAAAAAAGCTGGCAAAGCATAAAAATGCGGCATGGGCATCGTTTGCAAAAAAACACGAAGCAGATATTTTGAAAATCCAAGAAGATATCACTGCAATTGCGAATGAAACCGGCCAACCAACTGCTGAATATAAAAAGGTTGTTGAACTGGTTCGTCGTGGCCAGGCCGAAGCAGCCCGTGCCAAACGCGAAATGATTGAGGCAAACTTGCGACTGGTTATCAAATTTGCAAAGAAATCTAGCAACCGTGGTCTGGGATTGGATTTTTCAGACTTGGTTCAGGACGGAAATATTGGTTTGATGAAAGCCGTTGATAAATTTGATTATCGCTTAGGGAACAAATTCTCGACCTATGCGACAAACTGGATTCAACAGGGTATTTCACGCAGTATTGCTGACCAAGCGCGTACAATTCGTATTCCTGTGCACATGATTGATAATATACACAAGATTCAGCGCGCATCACGTCAATTCATGCATAAATATGGACGTCAGCCGACCGCCGAAGAATTGTCAAAGATTATCTATCTGCCGGTTGACAAGATTCACAAGGCGATGAAGGTAAATCTGAAACCGATTTCATTAGAAGCGCCAGTTGGCACCGAAGATGATAGTTCGCGTATTGAAATTATCGCGGATGAGACGGCAAAGAATCCGTTTACATCTGCCGCGCAAAAGAATCTGCGTAAAATCGTTACTCAAATCTTGTCGGAATTAGACCCCAAGGAAGAAACCGTCCTGCGCCAGCGTTTTGGTATGTCAACAAACAAGACCAGCACATTGGAAGAGGTTGGTGAATACATCGGCGTTACCCGTGAACGTATCCGCCAGATTGAACAAAAGGCATTGAACAAGCTAAAACATCCAACGCGTGCACGTAAACTGCGCAGTTTCTTGGAAGACTGATTGTATCTGCCCCGCCACATGCGCGGGGTCTGATTTTTAAAGGTGGTAAAATGAAAAAAACATTGTTATTTTGTAATGGCCTCTCGGGCAGTGGCAAAACATATTTTATTCATAAGACACTGCCAACTGGATTATTTTATAATCTGCGTTCCGCAACCACGCGCCCCATGCGTGACGGCGAAAGCGAAGGCAGGCCGTATTTCTTCCGTGACGAAGCGTATTTTGATTCTGCCCCCCTGGCAACGCGCCTGTGGGTAAACCGCGCGGTATGGAAACCGGGCGATAAAAAATGGCTGTACGGCGTGCCAGAAACTGAAATTTACGAACATCTGGGGCAAAATTTGATTTATGATGTAATCGAGCCTCAATATTCTCGCCAATTAATTGATTGGTTTAAAAAAAACGGGTTGGACGCTCATTATAATTTTCATGTGGCATATTTTTTACCGCCGATAAATCATATGAATACTGTTGAGTCACGTGCAAACATGCCAAATGATACCGCTGTGCGTACCTTTAATACATGTGATCCTGCTGATTTTGCTCGTGCAGGATTGGATATAGATTATATATTGCGTCCAATTGATGGTGTATACGATCCATATCTGATAAGGCATATTGACAATCTAATAAAGCAAAGGTAATTGTAAAAACAATCAAAGGTAAACAGTTAATTTTTTTCACTTGTGTAATTTTTTGTATTTTTCTATGATAAATTCAAAAGAGAAGAAGAAAGTGGGAAAAATTTCGGTTTTTTTACGGTTTTTAACTGTTTTTTGCACACTGTTTTTTGCCAATAAATTAATGGCTGCTGGGGCGTATACGTGTGATACGACAGGCAAATATGTCGAATGTGA
>CAJGDN010000041.1 GCA_904502245.1 uncultured Alphaproteobacteria bacterium
AACCCTTTTGTTCAGTTTTATGGCGATTGTCTACCAGAAAAGCTTGATATATTGATTGATTTCCTGGCAGACAGATTACAGAATTCATCATTTAATCCAGATAGCATCGAAATTGAACGTGGTGCAATTCTGGATGAATTATGCTACAAGATGATAATTTGCCAAAAGGTGTTGGTGCTAGTTATCGCTCTACATCTGATAAAAATTGGCAATATCTAAACAGCGAGACGCATATGGATTTTCATAAGAAGCAAAACTATGAATCTTTCATAGAAGATTTATCGCACGAAGTTGGTGGGCATGCCATAGACTATGAAAATCCAAATGCCGGCGCATTAGGTGCCCAACTGCAAAATACGATTGCAGACAAGTCATATGTGCAATCTGATATAGATTACGACGCGTATATGAAGACCGCGACAGAACAATCCGCATACAGAATTGGGGCAGCAACAGCCAAGACACAGCATGTGGACGGACGTATCGTCCAAGAATTTGACCCATATAAAGGATTCTTTGATTCTATGTTAGAAAGAGGGGGAAGTGACACTTTCTTAATTTATACAGAACTAGTAGACGATGGCGGAAAAATTATGACACCGTCACCAGATATGGTAACAAACATTGCAAATGTACGCGATGGCAAAGCAATGTACCAAGTACATGGTGACGACACATATCAAATAGAGGCATATTTTGATGAAATTAAATCTAATCTAAACGAACATGATTTTGACCTTATACAAGCACCTCGTAATGGTTTTTATTACATAAAAGCACTAAAATAAGGATTGTAAGCACAAAAACAACCCGCCGTTTGGCGGGTTTAATTTCTGAACACATTGATATGCTTTTGCAACACTTTTCCTGTGTAAAAAATATGTAAAACCAAACTACATGGCGATAAGAAAACACCCCTAGTGCATTATCCCCAAAAAAATAAATAATTCTATTAACAGAACAGAAGGAGAGAAAAATGCACAAAATAAAATTCTTGGCCACATTGGTTGCATGCCTGGCGCTGACAAATGGCGCAAACGCCTGTACAGGCATAACATTAAAATCCGCTGATGGCGCAACCGTCGTTGCACGAACAATGGATTGGTCCCGCACAGAAAACAACAGCATGTATGTAATTGTACCACGTGGCCACACCCATCAATCACTGTTGCCAGATGGCACAATGGACGGCATGGAATTTGTATCGCTGTACGGTTATGCAGGCCTGGCCGCCGCTCAACCTGAATTTATTATTGACGGCACAAACGAAGCAGGACTGTCCGCCGCCTTGTTCTATTTCCCAGAATACGGCAAATACCAACCATATAACGAAGAAAACAAAGACATTTCCCTGGCTGATTTCCAGGTTGTATCATGGATATTGTCGCGCTTTTCCACCATTGACCAGGTAAAGCAGGCAATCAACAACGTACGCATTATAAATGTAGACAAAAGTGCCGGCACCGTCCATTGGCGTATAACCGAACCATCTGGACGTCAAGTCGTACTAGAAATCGTAAATGGCGTGCCAAACTTCTATGAAAACGAAGTCGGCGTCTTAACGAACGCCCCTGGATTCCCATGGCAAATGACAAACTTAAACAACTATGTAAACCTGCATCCCGGCACTGCGGGCCCAACCAAATTCGGTCCAATCACACTGCGCGCTTTTGGTGGTGGCTCTGGCTTCTTGGGACTGCCGGGCGATTTTACCCCGCCATCACGTTTTGTACGCGCTGCATTCCTGTCAACTTATTCACTGCAACAAGAAACAGGAACAGATTCTGTGAACCAAGCGTTTCATATCCTGAACAATTTTGATGTCCCATTGGGCGTACAATTCGCAGTCGGCACCGCACCAAACAATATGCCTTCTGCGACCCAGTGGACAATTGCAACAGATTTGAAAAACAAAACGATATACTATCACACCATGTACAACCGCACAATTCGCAGTCTGAACATGGCGGACATAAATTTTGCATCCGTCCCGTTCCAATATCATTCACTGGACAACGCAAAGCGACAAACAATCATGCCAGTTCAAATAGACTAATCCTTCCCAGAAAAAAAAATCCCCAAACGGGGATTTTTTTTCACTTATCTTCTAAAATTGCAACACCTGGCAAAGTACGCCCTTCGACAAACTCTAAAAACGCCCCACCCCCGGTTGAAACATATGTAATATCGTCTTTGACACCACATGCCTCCAACGCAGCAACAGTATCACCACCACCAATAATGCTTTCCAATTTACCATCACGCGTCTGCTGGGCAATTGCATTCGCAATTGCAAACGAACCATAAGACCATGTTGGTTGCCATTCTGCCATACCAACTGTACCATTCCAAATTACAGTCTTAGCCCGACGAATTTCCGCAACATCACGTTCTGTGGTTTTTATACCTGCATCGATAATAACATCATCATCTTCTATTTCGGTAAAGTCTTTGTTTGAACGCACCGCATCACGAGCAAATTCTTTGGCCACCCCCTTATCCAACGGCAACAAAACGCGACAATTATTCTTTTCTGCAAAATCCAAAATTTCCAATGCCGTTTCTTTCTGATCAGCCTCATACAACGAATTACCAACACGTCCGCCCATCGCATAGTTAAATGTTGTACCCAACGCCCCACCAATAATCAACGTATCTGATAATTTTGCCAATGCTTTTAACACACCGATTTTTGTTGAAACCTTGCTGCCTGCGACGATTGACAACAATGGACGCGCCGGATTTTCCATGACGGCCGACAAATGTTCTATTTCAGACGCCAACAGTCGTCCTGCATACGACGGCAAGATTTCCGCAACGCCAACCGTACTGGCATGTGCACGATGCGATACCGCAAACGCATCATTTACAAACAAATCAAATCCGCGTGCCAAATTTTCTGCAAATGCCGGGTCATTTTTTTCTTCGCCCGCATAGAATCGAACATTTTCCAACAATACAACATCACCATCACGCATATTAGCCAGAAAATCTTTATCCAAACAATCCGAAATTAAATCAACCCCCATATAATCTGCAATCGGCTGCAGGGTGTATTCCATATTGCGTTCTCCTTTTGGCCGACCACGATGCGCAACAATAGCGATACGCGCACCCGCACTGCGCAATGCGTTTATTGTTGGCATACTTTGTTCAATACGAAACGGATCAGTTATTTTACCATCAACAATTTGTACATTAAAATCATCACGCAGCAACACATACTTGCCACGAACATCTAAACCATCAATCACACGCAGTTTCATTTTTTATCCTTTCCTTAACGGGTCCAAAACTTTTACGATAATGCGAATTGATACCATATTTTTCAATCGCCTGCAAATGGGATTTTGTCGGATATCCTGCATTTTTATCCCAACCATATTCTGGAAATTGTTGTGCCAAATCATGCATAATCCTGTCGCGCGTTTCTTTTGCAATAATAGACGCCGCCGCAATTGACAACGACCGCGCATCCCCCTTAACCACCGCCAAACCAGTTAATTTTTGCGGCAATCTGTTCCCGTCAACCAAACAATAATCTGGACCGCACCCCAATTTTTCAACAGCACGTTCCATTGCACACATTGACGCCCATAAAATATTCATTTCATCAATTTCGGACGGACTGCATTGCGCCACTGCCCATGTTGTATTTGCCACAATCCAATCATATGCCGCCGCCCGTTGACGTGCAGTCATCTGTTTTGAATCACGAATAACAACCGGTATTTCAATATCATATCTTGGGAACACCACCGCCGCTGCGACAACCGGCCCACACAGGGGGCCACGCCCTGCCTCATCCACGCCGGCCACCAACGTTGCGCCAGACGCAATCTCTAAACTAAAATCAGGAACATCCTTTACCATAGGCCACAGCATAAAATAAAATCCAGATAAACAAAAGTCTTTTTTTATTGACAAAACAATTTTTTTGCACAACAATCTTAATTATGAGTACAACAAACATGAATAATAATCAACAGCCCCCAAAAAAGCCAAACGATGGCGGATATTACGCATTTATAATGCTGTACCTGACCATTAACGGCTTTGCCACAGGCCGTGTAATACATACAGCAACCGACATGATGAATCATGGTTATGATCAAGATAAAACGATTATTATGTTACTGTGGTTACTGCTAGTTGGTTATTCTGCCCAGCGCGTATACGAAATAAACCGCGACCGCAAAAACAGAAACAACAACGATAAAACCCGATAAAAACTTCAAAAAGAAATAAATATATTTTATATCATCATACGATCAGCCATTTGTCGCTGAACATATTCATCTTCGCTGTTATACAACGGCCAATTACCATTTGCCAATTCTTCCATTGATGTCAGCGGCTGATTCAATCGCGCACGATACAACCATAAATTTGACATCACACGCTTAATATAACTGCGCGTTTCATATGCAGGGAAACTTTCTATATACAACAGCGGATCGTACGTATAGAAAGACTTTTCAAACTTTACCATTGTTCCCATACCCGCATTATATGCCGCCAACATCTTAATAATACTGTTTTCTACACGGTCATGCGACAACAAATCAACAATATATTGTTGCCCCAAAAACATATTATGTTCAGGATTTGACATATCCATTTGCGATAAATCCATCTTATTCGCACGTGCAATACGTTTTGCGGTACTGGGCATCAATTGCATAACACCATTTGCCCCCGCACCAGACTTAGCAGAAACACGAAAATTGCTTTCTTGTTTTGTTATCGCCAGCAATAAAGCACGATCTATTGACCACCCGCCCAAAGGTTCCCAATCAGGCAACGGATATTGCGCCGAATAAATAATATCATCATCAATTTCCAAGATTCCTCTATCTTTTATAACACTGGCCGATTGAACAGATAAACGTGGCATATTAAATTCTGTTGCCACAGAATTAACTGCATGCAAAACACGATCTGACACCTTGGGTGTGACCAGGTATTTTAAATATTCTTCGGCCCTATCTTTGCGTCCAATTTGCAACAACGCCAATGCCATACGACCATATTTCGTATCCAACAATTCAGCATAATCTTCATCTGTCACCTGATTTTCAAAAAATTCATATTCTGGCTGTTGACCCAACATAGTAGCAGATAAAGCTCCATAAAATGCCATAGGGTGCGTTGCCGCAATCCGCCAATATTTTTTTGCCATATCACGCCGCCCCGCCCAATCAGCCGCGCGCCCTGCCCAGAATGCAGCCTCGGTCTTGCGTGCATTATTTATCTGTGGCAAATCTAAGATTCGACTGAAATATTTCTGTGATTCGTTATAATTTTCTTCTTTAAAATACAACAGCCCCATTGCCCACAAACCATATTCTGAATTTGCATCAGACGCAACAAAGCCCCATTTTTTTGCCAACTCCATTTCACCATTTGTATAATATATAAAAGACAAACGCCCTGCTAAACGTCCATAATCAGACTCACTTAAACTTTTTTTAAAGGCCTTATCTTCTAATATTTGACGCGCCACTTTGGTTGAACCACTGCGAATAGCGCGTTTAAATTCATTTATCTTTTTTTCTGTTGAACCAGAATATTTTTTTGCAGTCCACGTTTCAGACTGAGCTGTTTCAATTGATTCAGACCCACTAATAACATTTGGAACACGCGCCTTACGCACAGCTGTTTTTTTTATTTTCGCCAATTTTTCCATTCGGGCAGCACCTGGCATATCACTGTATTTTTCCATCCATGATGCAATTTCAGCCCCACGCGTACGATACGAGTCAGAAATATAACGCTGATACAAAACTTCGTTCATCAATAATTTATCTGCAATTTGATCTTGTACCTTAATCGCAGTATCAATTCGTTCTTTATCCTGTAACACAAAAATCTGTTCATATAAACTGGCATCAACATCCGATAAGACTGCTGGCAAATCAGCCGCCAACAAATTCAACGGCACAATTACAGACATAAAAAATAGGAAAATCTTTTTCATAATATCTTAAATCAGAACAAAGAATTCTTAGGCAACTTGCAAACAACTGCCCCATCATCATCTTCTGGAATTTTATCGATAATTTTTTTAAAATCAGAAATACGCGAAAACTTTCGATACACAGACGCAAAACGCACAAACGCAATCGGATCTAAATTCAACAAAGAATCCGAAACCATCTGCCCAACCAGTGCGCTGGTTACTGCATCATCTGTTGTTTCTGTTTCCAGCCTGCGATGAATAGACGTCACCAACTTTTCAATTTGTTCATCTCCTACATCCCTGTTTCTGCATGCCAACTTAATACTACGGCGTAATTTTTCGCGATCAAAAGCTTCTAACTTACCACTATTTTTGCGTACCATCAGATCACGCATTTGGACACGTTCAACCGTTGTAAATTTTGCACCGCATTGTTCACAAACACGCCGACGACGAATAATCGCGTCTTCTATATCTGGGCGTGAATCTGTAACCCTGCTATCCGTAGAATTGCAATATGGACATCTCATGAACATATACAGTAGCAATCAAATCATTTTTACGCAAGTAAATTTATTTATATGCAAAAAATGCATTTTTATAAAAAATCAAGCCCTTTATTTAATTTTTTTCGCCCCCACCACAACTTTTTTACACCCAAAATATGATAAAATGTATACCAGTGGAGAAAACAGAGAGATGAACAAATACCTGAACCAAATTTTACTAGGCGACTGCTTAGAATTAATGCGTGGGATTCCTGATGGTTCAGTTGACGCTGTTTTCGCGGACCCACCATATAATCTACAATTGGGTGCCAAGACCCTGTATCGTCCCGAAGATCAAACTGCTGCACGTGCAGTACGCGACGAATGGGATTCATTTGCATCAAATGCGGAATACGACGAATTTACACGTGCCTGGTTGACTGAATGCAAACGCGTATTAAAACCAAATGGTGCGATGTGGACAATCGGCAGTTATCACAACATCTTCCGCGTTGGTTCAATTTTACAGGACATGGGATTTTGGATTTTGAATGACGTTGTTTGGGTAAAAACAAACCCTATGCCAAATTTCCGTGGTACACGTTTTACCAATGCGCACGAAACATTAATCTGGGCAACACCAACCAAGACCGGGAAATACACATTTAATTATGAAACTATGAAAAAATTAAATGGTGGCAAACAGATGCGTTCTGATTGGGATTTAAATATCTGTCTGGGTGAAGAACGTGTCAAAGGTAATGACGGGAAAAGTCTGCACAACACACAAAAACCACTGGATTTATTACATCGCGTTATTTTGGCATCAACCAAACCCGGCGACATAATTCTGGACCCCTTTATGGGTTCGGGCACAACGGCTGCGGCCGCACGCGAATTGGGGCGTCAATTTATTGGCATCGAACGCGAACCAGAATACATCGCTGCGGCGCGCGAACGTGTTGCAAATGTTAAACCAATTGATTTATCAGATATCGAAGTATCCAAACCAAAACGCGACGAAATCCGCGTTGCATTCAAAGAATTAATCGAAGCAGGTTTGTTATACGTTGGCCAAACACTGGTCAGCCCACGCGGTGAACGCGTTATGATTACACACGACGGTCAGTTAACACACCAATTACACGGCAAGGCGTCAATCCACGTCATGGCTGCAAAACTGCAACGCAGTGTCAGTTTTAACGGTTGGGATTATTGGTCCGCCGAAAAACGTGATGGCACATTGGTTGCAATTGATGAACTGCGCAAATATATCCGCCAGATAAAATCGGACATGAAAAAAGTCGCATAATTCAGATAAAAATACCGCCCAATGGGCGGTTTATTTTTTTATGGTCGGAGTAGCGGGGTTCGAACCCACGACCTCTACGTCCCGAACGTAGCGCTCTACCAGGCTGAGCTACACTCCGTTATTCACAAATAGACATGCTTTTGCTGGATTTGTATGATTTACAGCCGTTGGCTTAGGTGGATATTTATTGCTATTTACTGCTACAAAATATCTACTCAACCTATTTCATGTGCTCCAAAATCGCTCCAAAATCAAATCTTGTAATGCAAAAAATCTAT
>CAJGDN010000042.1 GCA_904502245.1 uncultured Alphaproteobacteria bacterium
GAATACCGTTATAATTTGCCAGCGTTTGATTAAGAACATGGCAGTTTTGGCCCCATCGTCTAGAGGCCTAGGACACCGCCCTTTCAAGGCGAGAACACCGGTTCGAATCCGGTTGGGGCTGCCAAATCTGATTTTCCGTCCGTTTGGGCGGATTTTTTATTGAAAATCCAAGAACTTTGGGCGGTTAGAAATATAGAATTGATTTTTTACGTGTTTTGTGGTATAATAGTCACGTTCAGCGGACGACACAGGTCGTCTTTTTTTATTGCCCGCAACCGCGGGTGTTTTTTTATTTAACAAAAGGAGTTACAAATGGAACCTACTTATGTATCCGCATTTCCAGGGATTGGCACAACCAGAATGTATGTCGGGAACGATGGAAACATATACGAAGCAAGTGGCGGCAGCAGAGCATGGCGTAATAACAACCCTGGTAATCTGGAAGATGGAAAATTCGCACGCAACAATGGGGCGATTGGAACAGACGGCAGGTTTGCTATATTTCCAGATACTGCGACAGGTTTTAATGCCATGGCTAGTTTGCTGGCAACAAATTCGTATCAAAAACTAACGATAGAAGGTGCAATAAACAGATATGCACCACCAAATGAAAATAATGTTGAAAATTACTTAAAATCTATTGAAAGACAAACTGGCTTTCCGCGCTCAACACCGATGAATAACCTTTCAAAAGATAATCTGTTAAACCTAGCAAAAGCGATGGCTAAACACGAGGGGAATATGTCGGGCAAAAAACGTCTGGTTCCAAGATATGAAAAATATGTTTGGGTAACAGTTGGCGACGATAAAGTTCGACCTGAGCATGAAGCACTGGACGGCAAAGTCAGAACATGGTATGATACACCACATCCAGGTGAAGAATACGGATGCAGATGTCATGCGGAAAGTGTTGATTGATTTTTTTATCTTGTTAATGTGTGCGGCTTGTACGAAACAAGTTGAATATACTGGTGATTTTTCTGATGGTTTGCCAGCACCAGAAAAAACAGAAAATTTCAATTTGCCGGATGAGTACGGAACAAAACAAATAGATACTTTCTATATTGATGTTAATAATGACGGTGTAAAAGATACTATTAAGCGCGGTCGTTTTGTAACGGGTACCGCACATTCTTACACTTTTTATGATATATACCTTGATAATGGTGAAAAACTGGCACGATTAACAACCCAAGAAAGTGCCGATTGTATTCTGCGTGCTTATAAATTCCAAATGCAACCGTTCGTAATAACAAGTGCATCAAGAAATGTCGGCGCTGATTATACAGAATCCACAAAGGCAAAAATTGAAAAATTTGAAATCAAAGATAACAAAATAGAACCTGTGTACAATAAAGAACATAAACCGATTTGTGATGTCAGATATTTATTATAAATTTGTCAAAAACACTTTAACATCTTTCCCAAACGACAACAAATCATACAGGTTGGAGGTTCGTGAATTGCACGAGTCGCCACATCAAAAATAAAAACCACCAGAATGGGTGGTTTGCTAAAAGTAGAAACAATATTTTTATAATTTTTCCCGTCCAGAAAAGAATATACGATTTGCCCAACCCCACAAAATTAAGGCAAGGCTGATTAGTAATAAATACCAACGCAACCATGAATAATCACCAAACACACCGATATACATCAGACCTGTAAAACCAATCCATCGACCAATAAATAGTGCAAAATCGCGAAAAACAAAATATTCTATGCGTGTATTGTTCGTTATACAACGAGAACGAGATAATTTGTATATCCCAATACTGTTTATCTGATCCAAAAATACAATGGCTGTTGCATAAATAAAATTATAAACCAAGAATGAAATAGGTGTAGTCTTGTAAACAAACAGCGACATAGACAAGAATACCAGCAAGATGCACACCATCAAAATAACACGATACGTTGTATTTTTGTGAATGTAACGCAATACCCAACACGTCGCAACAGAGCACAAAGAAAATACCGTCGTCAGTATTCCAAGATTCAAATTTGTATGAAATATATAAACAGTGTACATCGTTATCACTGTCCCCAGTAACCCCATACCAAAACCACGCAGAATTTCCATAAAAAACATTCTGCGCACAACAGGAAAACGCATCATACAACGATAAAACCCAACAAAGTCTGTTTTATCTGTCGAACGATGACGGGTGGGAGACAAAAAGAAAACCAAGCCTATTTCTACGAATGTAAACAATAATAAAGCAAACGCAACATCCGAATATGACCCCGTATCAATAAAACACCCAAGCACAACAGGTGCAATGATTTTAACTAAATAACCAATCGCATTTTTTGTACCTACAAAACGCCCGACACTGTGCGCACAGGTCTTGTCCGCGGTCATTGCGTGTCGCGGCAAATGGTACATCGCTGCACTGAGTCCATACAGCAACCCCATCGGAACAACATATTCAACAGCCCTATTCCCCAACAATATTATCGCCAACAGAACCGCAAGTTTAGGTAATAAGCTGAGCCCAAATATCGCAACCTTGTTATATCTTTTCACCCAGTTCGCAAACAAAAAGAAACCGGCACATGTTGCCGCATATTCAAACAATTTATACATTGAAATTGATGTAATATCGTTCATTGCCATGTGCATAATATATGACACAAAAAAGGTTCCCATAAACAGGTCCGACACGGTACGAAACGCACCAAAAACTATCAACAACCATAAATCACGCGATATTTTTTGATGGGACATTAGGAATTCTCTCATAGATATTTACAAGATGTGATTATACCATAAAAATCATAACAAACAAATCGATTTGACATATGTAGAATTGGCGGTATATAATCACGGTATGAAAAGAATGTTTTTATTTTTTATTATGCTGGTGATGTTGACGGTTTCAGGTTGTGGCGTAAAATCTGATTTGGTGCGCCCTGACAAGTCTTTCCCACGCAATTATCCAGTGTATTAAAAACAGTATTTTAATGAAGGGGGTGTATATCATGTGGACAACTATTGCAGTTATTGCAGTTTTATTACTATACTTTGTTGCAATCTATAACGGCCTGATTGCACGTAAAAATCAGGTACGCGAAGCATGGGCAACCGTTGACACGCAATTAAAACGCAGATACGATTTAATCCCTAATCTGGTTGAAACCGTACGCGGTGCAGCAAAGCATGAATCTGAAACATTGGCAGCTGTCACAAACGCGCGCGCAGACGCAATGTCTGCTTCAGGACCAACATCAGCAGATATGCAAAACAAATTGACACAAACATTAAAATCACTGTTTGCTGTTGCAGAAAACTATCCTGATTTAAAGGCAAATCAAAACTATTTGGAACTGCAACGCGAATTAACAGATACAGAAAACAAGATTCAAGCGACACGTCAATTCTATAATACTGTTGTAATGGGATTAAATACGCAAATAGAACAATTCCCATCAAACATCATCGCAAACATGTTTGGAATTAAACCTGAAAAAATGTTTGAAATTGAAGACGCAGAAAAAACTGCACCAAAGATAACGTTTTAATATGACACAAGATTTTACACTGCATACGCACACAAATCGATTTGACGGTAAAAATACAGTTGAAGAAATGGTGAACGCTGCGCGCGAACGCGGAATGACAACCATTGGAATATCTGACCATTTTATCGTGCATCGTGATATAAAAAAAACTGATTTCTATCCGTTTGCTGTACGTGGCGGGTATGAATCTATGTACAATTCATCATTTGTAGATATTTTTGAAAAATACCAACCGCACTATGATGAAATTGATCGCATATCGTTGCAATTACATACGCCTATCTTGCGCGGAATGGAAGTAGATTATTTTCACGATAACAAATGGCATCAGGCATTTGAACATGCAGTCAAAACACTAAAGCCTGATTACACCATTGGTGCGTGTCATTTCATCGAGTATAATGGCAAACTGTGTAATGTACACAACATCGCAAACGCACCCCAACCAGACCAGGATAAAATGCTGAATCTGTATTGGGAAAAGATTGCCCAGGCGGCGGCATCAGGACTGTTTACATTCATGGCGCACCTGGATTTGCCAAAAAAAGTTGGCGTCGGAACATCACCTGAATGGCATGACACCGAAGCACGCGCAATTGATGTACTGGCACAAAATAAAACACCAATCGAAATCAATACCAGTGGATTTTCTAAAACCGGTGCCCCATATCCCAAGACACGTATTTTGCAGATGGTCGCAGCAGCCAATATTCCTGTTATTATCAGTGATGACGCACATCATATCAGTCAAATAGGTCGCCATTTTGATGATGCAGAAAGACTGATTAAGTCATGCGGTATTGAAAATCGTCTGTCGTTACAGAAAATACTTGATTTTTCGAATAAAACACTATAAACTGTGGCCTGCTGGGTAATCAGAACTGATTAAGCAACAGTGCTGTTTTGGTCCTGTTTGCGATAAGGATTCTGTTCTTGGTTATAAACACCTGGCACCTAAAAAACCAAAATAAAAGGATAAAATTATGGCAAGAGCTGGTGCAAAGCGTAGCACACGCAAATTGAAAATCGGACGCAGCCTGGGCGTTAACTTGTGGGGTCAGGCGAAGTCTCCATTTAACAAACGTAAATACAAACCTGGTCAGCATGGCCCAACATCACGTGGCGGCAATTCATCTGATTATGCAAAACAGATGCGTGCAAAACAGACATTGAAGGGTTATTATGGCAACGTTGGCGAAAAGAAATTCCGCAAATATTACTTGGAAGCAGCCAACATGAAGGGCGACACACCAGAAAATTTGATTGGTTTGTTGGAACGTCGTTTGGACGCAGTTGTATATCGTGCGAAATTGGCACCAACTGTATTCTCTTCACGTCAGTTAATCAGCCACGGACACATCAACGTTAACGGCAAACGCGTTAAAGTTGCATCGTACCAGGTAAAACCAGGTGATGTTATCACTGTCAGCGAAAAAGCAAAACAGATGCCATTGGTTGTTTTGGCACTGGAATCAGCAGAACGCAACTTTGCAGATTATGTTTCTGTTGACAGCGCAAACTTTACTGCAACATTTGTTCGTGTACCTGCATTTGCAGATGTTCCATACCCAGTTCAGATGTTCCCAGAATTGGTTGTTGAATTCTATTCTCGTTAATTTAGTACGAGAACACAACAAAAAAGAAACGCCATTGATATGGCGTTTCTTTTATTGAACAATCATAAAAATTACTGTTTATCCTATAAAAAAATCCCCCAATACAGGGGAATAATTTTTAAATGCTGTCTGGATTCACCCAACGACCGTCTTTTAACAAACCGGGGGCCATACCTTCGTTTGCACGCAGATTATCAATTACACTGCGCGCACGGGCTGCATCCAGATTAATAATACGAACCTTGAACATGTCGCCTTCGTTAACAACGACAGCATCACCGTATGTCTTCATACGCTGAACCAACGCATCGGCACTGTCCTGGGCATAAAATGCGGCAATCTGAACCGCGTAATCGCCAGAGGCGACTGGTGCAGACTGTGGCGCAGCTGTTTCAGCGACAGGTTCAACAACAACCGGTTCTGCAACAGGCTGTGCAATTTGTGCTTCGACCACAGGAACTGTTCCCAATGTTGCATTCTTAACAATCATTGTCTGTTCAGGCAAAACCTGAATTTGAACCTTGGCCTGGCCATTTAAACCAATCTTTTGTGCAGCAGCAGGTGACAAATCCATTAAACGCGTATTCACAAATGGCCCACGATTATTTACACGCACATCAACAGATTTACCATTACTTAAGTTTGTAACGCGTACAATTGTTGGCAGTGGTAACGTTTTGCTGGTTGCGACCATCTGGTTGATATCAAATATTTCACCGTTACTGGTTTTTGTGCCATTTAATTCTGTCGGGATAATACCAGCAATACCAGTTTGATTGTATGTCATATCTTCAACCGGAATATACTGAACATCATCAACCTTGTACGCGGTACCAACATAGTATTTTGGAGCAGCCGCCAATAAATATGTGTCACCCAATGATTCTTGGGGGGCACTGGTTATCAATGTTTCCTCGCCAAATCCATCGGCATTATAACTGGTGCTGCGACCATTTGGATTTAAATCCATACACCCCGTCAACATTGCGGTCAATACCGCCAAAGAGATAACTTTTTTCATGATTTAGGACTCCTTACATTCATAAACTTATAATTATATTTTATCATAAAGCATGGGGCATTTCAAATCTATTTTATTATTTTATAACGCGTTCCATTACGTATGCCACCGGCAGGTATACAACACCATATCCTGCAATCGCCATCCCTAATGTAAATATCCCTGAAATTGGAACAAACGACAGAAAAACCCCCAACACAGTTGCCCAGACTGCAAATGCAGCAACCGCGCGCAATGTTCGCCCATCATGCCGAACCAATTCACGTTTGCGACATGCACGCGCAAGCAAGAAATTCTTTAAATATCCACTGACTACGACACCAATCGGTATTGCCAAATATCCAACAAACGGGAACAACATCAGGTACAAAACCGCCGCAACACACAGGGATGTAATACTGGTTTTAACAGGTGTTTTTACATCCTGGGACGCGTAAAGCGTTTTGCTGTAAATCTGGCTGAGTACCATAGCCGGCAAAACAAATACCTGAATCATAATCGCCATGGCAACCGCGTGCGTCGATTCAGATGTCCATGCCCCATATTGAAACAGAAAACGAATTATTGGTTCCGCCAGAACAAACAGTCCTGCAACACACGGCAATGTTAACATCAATGAACGACGCATCGATGAATTTTGTTGAATATATACACTGCGCATATTTTTGTCTGCCAACGCATTCGAAATAGACGACATCAAAACAGTTCCAACCGCCAAACCAATCATCGCAAATGGCAATTGAACAATTCTGTCAGAATAATACAACCATGATACTGCACCGCTTTGAAAGCTGGCAACCAGAGTGCCAACAATTATCGTTATTTGGTAAAAACCACTGCCAACAATACTAACCCCCAGACGTTTAAACATGCGACTGATTCCCGGCGTCCACCTTGGCACAACCAGGTGCAATCCAAAATGTTTATGTCGAATTCGCGACCACAGAACACCAAATTGAATAATACCAGACAACACCACTGTTCCTGCCATCAAAAACAGGACGTTTTCAGAACCAAAAAACATCGCAATCAGCAGTGCAAATATCAACATGATATTCAGTAAAACCGGCATAAACGCCGCCAAAACAAATTTTGAAAACGCATTCAATATCGCAGATAAAAACGCCGCACCACAAATAAATATAACATACACAAACATTATCCGTGATATCAATACGGTCATTTCCATCTTGCCCGGTGTGGCATCAAAGCCAGGCGCCAACCCCCAGACCACCAACGGCATAAATATTTCAAACAGTATCGTTATCCCCAGCAACACAACCATCAGCCACGAAAAAACATTGCGCGCAAACGATTCGTCGCGTTTAGAATCTGTGTACATCGGGATAAAGATTGCAGACAACGCACCTTCGCCCAACAGGTCGCGGAATAAATTCGGCAGTTTAAATGCCGCCAAAAATATGTCTGACAAACGCCCTGCCCCCAGGACGCGCGCAATTAACATATCGCGAATAAAACCAAATATACGACTGATGCCGGTCATGGCACCAACCCCGAAAATATGTTTGCCAAGTTTCATGCTTTAGATTATACTGCGTTCTGTAAATGAAAATCAAGACAGGAATATAAATATGAAAAAACATTTTATTCTGATAACAATGCTGACTTTCTTGGCAGGATGCACAGGTACAGACAATCAAATCGTTGCCGAACAACCATTAGCAGACATCTATAAAACTGCGTACGAAGAATTTAATGATGAAAATTATGAAGAAGCAGCCACAGAATTTTTAAAGGCAGAAA
>CAJGDN010000043.1 GCA_904502245.1 uncultured Alphaproteobacteria bacterium
CAGGTGTTCACGGGCAATCTTGATTTTGTCATCCATTGAATAGCCCGGTATTTCAATAATCTCCATACGGTCTTTCAGTGCGTTTGACATATTCAAACTGTTCGCAGTCGCAATAAACATTACATTCGACAGGTCAAAGTCTACTTCCAAATAATGGTCGCGAAATGTCTTGTTCTGTTCCGGGTCCAGGATTTCCAACAAAGCAGATTCTGGATCGCCGCGCCAATCGCGTCCCATTTTATCAATTTCATCCAGAACGATAACCGGGTTGTTCGTTTTGCATCTTTTTAATGCGTCCATGATACGTCCAATCTGCGCGCCGATATATGTTTTGCGATGGCCACGAAAATGCGCTTCGTCTGAAATCCCCCCCAACGATATACGCTGATATTTGCGCCCCAACGCATCCGCAATTGATTTACACAGTGATGTTTTTCCAACGCCCGGTGCGCCAACAAAGCACAGTATACTGCCACGATTAGATTTTGTCTTTTTCATAACGGCAATATGTTCCAGGATACGCTCTTTTACGTCTTGCATTCCCGAATGTTGTAAATCCAGTGTTGCGCGCGCCTGCTTTAAATCAATTGGTGCGTTGTCGGACTTTCCCCATGGCATTGCCAACAGTTCATCCAGATATGTTTTTAACAAACCGCCTTCGTTTGACATCGGCGACAGTGAACGCATGCGCTTCCATTCAGACATTGCCTTTTCTTTTGCGTCGCGTGGCATTGCCGAACGCATAATTTTTTTGCGAATGTTTGCAGCGTCCATTTCCCCATCGTCGTCGCCCATTTCTTTTTGAATTGCACGCATTTTTTCCTGCAAAATTGCTTCACGTCGACCGCTTTCCATTTGCTGATGGATACGTTTGTTAATTGATTCTTCAATTTTTACGGTTTCATTTAACAGCTTAACCGCTTCTAACAAAATTGTCAGTTTTTCAGACCAACTGCCTGCGGCCAATACACGAACTGCAGTGTCGTTATCAATGTCCGCTGTTTGAATCACAGAATCAATAAATGCGGGCAGGGGATAGTTTGCCACAACATTACGCAGTTTATCAATTTTGAACTTGCGTGTTGCGTGTGCTAATTCTTCCATGTTGTCGGCGATAATATCACGCAGCATCAATGTTTTTTCGTCCGACATATCGTCTGCAACCTTAATCGGTGTTGCTTCGCCCGTAAAAATCCCCGCGTTAATTTCAATATCAGATAATTTAACAGCGTCGCTGGTACGTACCAAGATATGCATTGCGCCATCTGGCATACTTAATACCTGGATAATTTCACCCAGTGTACCAGTATCATAAATATCATCTGCACTTATCGGGTATGACCATGTGCGTTGTGGGGTTAAAATAATCTGTTGACCTTCGGCCTTGGCTGCGGCCTTGACGCATGCCACAGACATTTGATTGTCGATTAATGCCGGCACCGTCAGCCCCGGCGAAACAATTAAATCGCGAAACGGTAAAATATATTTCTTCATAGTGAAATAAATATAATATATTTTGCAAAGATTTCAAGGACTATAAATCCCCAAAGACAGGAACAAAAAAACCGCCGATTGGCGGTTTAGAATCTTAACGACGACGGAAATTATTACCGTGTTGTGCGCTGTTGCTGGAACGTTTTGACAGATAACGCGCCGCAATCAAAACCAGCCATTCCAGTGTTAACAATCCCATTGCTGCCATCTTGTTTTCAATGCCTGAAACCAAGCCCAGAACATAAACCAATTGTGCAATAAACGAGATGTACAAAACACCAAATACGCCTGTAAAGAATACTTTTTTAATTTTTCCAAACATTTTCTGTTTCCTTCGTTATGTATAAATATAAGATTGCCGGGATTTCTGGTGCCATGTACCCGGCGAACACCGCAATTGCTTAAACGAATACGGTCAACAATTGCCAACCATATTCAACGCCATCTTAGGCAGCCATTGCAAGGCGAACATTGTCGTTCGCAGCGATTCTATCGCCATTCAGTTTTTAGTCGGCTTTTAACGACGCCATGTCGGATTCACCCAATTTGTCTTTCATCGCCTGTCGAATCTATGTCAGCCCCATAATCAAATGCGACCATAAATCACATCAAATCATGGTGGAGCTGTGGGGTACCGCCCCCCAGTCCAAAACGACTATTTCACAACGGATTCAGAATCATCACTGCATTGCAGCCTAATAATTATAGCCTTTTATACTGGAAATTGCAAGTTTTTAGATTATAATAAACCCCAAGAGGATAAAAAATGAAGTTCTTAGATCGTGCAAAGATTTATGTCAAGGCTGGCGATGGCGGAAATGGTTCGGCCAGTTTTCGTCGTGAAAAATACATTGAATTTGGTGGGCCAAACGGTGGTGATGGTGGCCGTGGTGGCGACGTAGTGTTCGTTGCTGTGCCAAACGTAAATACATTAATTGACTATCGGTATAAAACCAAGTTCTTGGCGCAACGTGGACAAAATGGTATGGGCAAAATGCGTACTGGTGCATCTGGTGAAACATTGGTGTTGCCTGTTCCGACGGGTACTGTAATTTTGTCTGAAAACGAAGAAATAGAATATGCCGACTTGAGCCAGGATGGCATGGAATACCGTGCGGCACGTGGCGGGAACGGTGGTTGGGGTAATCTGCATTTCAAAAGTCCGACAAACCGCGCCCCAAAACAGGCGAATGATGGACTGCCGGGCGAAGAAAGAACGGTTGTTCTACGCCTGAAATTGATTGCAGACATTGGCTTAGTTGGTTTTCCAAATGCAGGCAAATCAACATTGTTATCGGCTGTAACTGCTGCGCGTCCAAAGATTGCGAATTACCCATTTACAACCCTGAACCCACAATTGGGTGTTATGTATGCACATGATCGTGAATTTGTTTTGGTTGACCTGCCAGGATTAATCGAAGGTGCGCATACTGGTGTTGGTCTGGGCGACCAATTTCTGGGGCATGCAGAACGCACGAAAATGATTTTACACGTTATCGACGGTACGGAACCAGATTGGGCGGCACGCTATGCGGCCATTCGTCATGAAATGGATTCGTATGGTGGCGACTTGATTAGCAAACCTGAATTGGTTGTAATCAATAAAATCGATGCAATAGGCGCGGATGAATTATCCGAAAAGATGGCCACATTTAAAAAATCGTTTGGCCGTAAAAAGAAGCCTGAAATTTTAACCATCAGTGCCGCGGGGAGACAAGGGATAGAAACACTGATATCCGAAATAGAAAAGAAATTCCTGGGGCTGGAAAATGACACGAAACAAACTGGCGGCGCATAAAACCATCGCAGAAAAGCAACGCGCATACGATGCTGACATTTTAAACAGTCAAAAAAAAATAATGGCGTACAGTTCCAACGGCACCACCGTACCGTTGGTTGATGTTGATGTTTCACATGTTGAATTTATTGGCGGTCTGTGGCGTGTCCAAGATAAATTTTTATGCAAAATCCAGATGGTGCGCGATGTTCCATTTGTCTTAGGGGAACGTGTTCCGCGCAATGAACGCAATTTATTTGAATTTTATCGCGCACGTTGTGTGTGTGAAAATTGCTATGGTAAATTTTTAGCTCCTGGTCCTGAAAAAATTGTTGCTAAATATACAACAGATAATGGGACGTACTGGTCATACGGTGACACGGTCGAACAGGCACGTGCCTTCCTGGGGATAAAATTATATGATGAATACATGGACTTAATTCATTCTGTTGTATGTAAAAATCAACCGAAAGAAAATCAAAAATAATTTTTTGCAATTTATAAATCTGTCTGATAAAATTTTGTTCGGAACTAAAAACTAAACCACAAAAGGAGAACATAAATGGTATCATTAAAAGGTACACAGACAGAAAAGAATCTGTTAATTGCATTCGCCGGCGAATCTCAGGCGCGCAATCGCTATACAATGTATGCATCTGCGGCCAAGAAAGAAGGCTATCAGGCGATTTCAAAAATATTCTTGGAAACTGCGGACCAGGAAAAAGAACATGCATCACGTTTGTTCAAGTTCTTGGAAGGTGGTGAATTAGAAATCACTGCATCTTTCCCTGCGGGTAAAATTGGCACAACATTGGAAAATTTGCAGGCTGCTGCATACGGTGAACACGAAGAAAATACAGAAATGTATCCAAAGTTTGCCCAGATTGCTGCCCAAGAAGGTTTTCCTGCAATTGCAGAAATTCTGAAAAACATTGGTTATGCAGAACGTTATCATGAATCTCGTTTCCGCGCCCTGGCCGAAGCAATTGAAGATGGTTCATTGTTCAAACAGGATAAAATCGTTATGTGGCGTTGCACAAACTGCGGTATGTGGCAGATTAGCAACGAAGCCCCAAAAGTATGTCCTGCATGTCTGCACGAACAGGGGTATTTCATCAGCGAAGGTACAATTTCGCGCTGTGATACGAACGAAGGTTTCTGTGAATACAGTGTAATTGATGACTAATCAAAAAAATCCCCCAATTGGGGGATTTTTAGTTTGTGTTTAATATATCACTAGCTTTAATATATTCTGGGTCGGTTTTCTTTAAATTCTTTTGTGCGCGTTTTGCGTATTTTTTTGCATCTGTATTCTTATTTATTTTTTCATAATACTCTGCCATTGCCCAATCGCTGCGTCCCGGGTCTGTATTGCCGTACGCGCGCGACAGCACCCAGTATGTTAATGGTGTTTGTTCTGTCAATAATGCGCGTTTGCATAATTCAATTGCGCGCGTTGCGTCGCCTGGTTTGTTTCTTTCTACCAATACCAGCGCCAATGCAGTCTGTATTTGTGGTGCGTTTCCTGCGAAATCCAATGATTTTTCATATGCTATAACACTGTCGTCATAGTGACCAAATTGATATTCAATATCCCCCATCAGTTCCCAAAAATATGGATTCTCAGGATTTCGTGAAATCAGCGTCCGAACCCCTGTTTGTGCGCCATCCAGGTTGCCGCCACGCATATTTGCAATTGCACGTGCATACAGTGCGGCATCAGATTTATCAGAATATGGGTACAATTCACGCACGCGTTTCGGCGTATCCAAATACCCAACTAACTTTGCACGCACCATTTCGTATTCATTTGTACGCCGCAAAGATTGTATTTTATCGGCCACGTATTCGTATTCAGTTTTGATTAAATATTCGCGCACGTTATTCAATCTTTCTGTTGTCATCGGGTGATTAATTCTGTTCGGATTTATTTTTTCTTCCAGTGCGCCCGTCATTTCATGCATTTGTTTCAAGACATCAATAAATCCATTTGGATTTTGCTTTGCACGTATCATCAAATCAACGCCCATGTTGTCTGCTATTCTTTCTTCGTCACGTGAAAACGCCAACATAGATTGCTGTGCTACGCCACTGGCCCCGCCCAGAACCCCGGCCCCCAGGGACGGGTTGCCGCCTGCGACCATCAGTCCCACCCCCAATGCCTGAATCAGCATTGTTCGTTTCATTTCGGCCGCCATTCGATCGCGCATTTGTGCCATATGGCCACCAATCATATGTCCTAATTCGTGCGCAACCACGGCCTGTAATGCATCAGGATTTTTAATTTGTTTTAACAGGCCGGTATAAATATACACTTCTTCACCGCCCATAACAAACGCATTAAAATCATTGTCGTCAACAATATGAATTTTCAGTCGTCCGTCTGGAATTCCAGCCGCATCCCCCAGCGGTGCAATCAGTTCACCAATTACACGTTCTGTTTCTGTATCGCTGATTTGTGCCGCCGCCCATGTTGACGTACAAATGCATACAGATAATAAAAATGCAAATACTTTACGCACCCAGAACCACCCCACGGTCAAATATGTACATTAAACTGCGAATCCAAGAATCTATATCGTTATCACGTGCTGCACTGGCAGCTAATTTAAATAAATCCCTGTGTTCGCGCCAATCTACAAAATGATATCGCATCCATCCGCTTTGACGTGTGCCTAATAATTCGCCGACGCCCCGCATAATCAGGTCTTGTTCTGCGATAACAAACCCGTCATCAGTTTCGCACAGCACATCCAGTCGTTTTAACCCATCTTCGCTGACATTTCTTCCAAACACCAGAACGCAAAACGATTGCACATTGCCGCGTCCAACACGTCCGCGTAATTGATGCAGTGCGGCCAATCCAAACCGTTCTGCATTTTCAATCACGATAATAGATGCACGTGGTACATCAATGCCGACTTCAATTACGGTTGTTGCGACCAGAATCTGCATACCTGAATTATCGTCGGCAAATTCTGCCATAACGCTGTCGCGTTCTTTTTTATCCATTTTTCCGTGCACCAGACCCGCACTTGGAAAGTATTCTGCCAACATTTTATGCCGTTCTTCGGCGGCCGTCATTGCGTTTTCGTTTTCAGATTCTTCCACCAATGGGCAAACCCAGTACACCTTGGCGCCATTGTCTATTTGTGGTTTTATTCGTTCAATCAGTTCGATTATGCGTCCGCATGATATTTTAATTGTTTTAATTGGTTTTCGTCCAGCGGGTTTTTCATTGATAATTGAAACATCCATATCGCCATAAACTGTCATAGACAATGTTCGTGGAATTGGCGTTGCCGACAATGCCAGCATATCCGGATTATTACCTTTTTGTCGCAGTGCTTCGCGTTGGGATACGCCAAACCTGTGTTGTTCATCAATAATAACCAACCCCAAATCGCGATATTCCACATCGTTTGAAAACAGTGCATGTGTCCCCACGACAATACGTGTGCGTCCCGATCGCAGTGATATTAATTTTTCACGTCGCGCGCCACCTTTATCCCGCCCGGTCAGAATGTCGCATACAATTCCCATTTTGTCACACATCGGTTTGATTTTAACCCAGTGTTGTTGTGCCAATGTGTCCGTTGGTGCCAACAGGGCGGTTTGTGCCCCGGATTCCGCCATTTTAATTGCCGCCGCCAATGCGACGATTGTTTTTCCGCTGCCTACATCTCCCTGGACCAGACGCATCATCGGAACATCACGTTGCAAATCTGTAAATATTTCATCAACTGTACGCTTTTGTGCGCCGGTCATTTCAAAAGGAATGTTTTCCCAGAATTTTTCCATCAGGTTATATTTTGCTGGGCGTGGCGTGCGACGATTGCGCACGTCCGCACGATTGCGACGGCTGATAACAATGGCGGCCTGGTGTGATAATAATTCACAGTACGCCAACTTTGCCATATATGTTGCGTTTGGCATTAAATCATTATCAGATTTTGCATAATGAACATGTTCCAACGCATCAAAAAATTCAATTATTCGTTCATCTGTCTCGCCACGTATTTTGTCGGGCAGGGCGGCAAATATTCCATCACGAATATTGGTAAAAATTTTTTGTGTCAGCCCTTCGCCGGCGGGATAAATAACCTGGGCAGATGGGATTTTAGACGCATTTTGCAGTTCTTCGATAAAATCGGGATGACTGATTGTTGGGCGTGCTGATTTTTCCAGTTTTCCTGAAATCATTCGCCATGCTCCGATTGGCAGTTTTTTTAGCCAGTAATCCAGATAATTTGAATTAAAGAATTGCAAAACAACAGTATTGTTCATTTTGTCATTACAAATTACCTGGGTTGGTCTGCGCCGTCCACGTCCAAACCCGCCACCACGTTTATGTGATTTTATTTGCACAGGTATTGTGATTACATCACCCGGGTTTGCGTTCATTACATTTTCTGTTACGCCACGTGCCCGCACGTATGACGGCCGATGCAGCAAGAAATCCAGCACGCGTCGCCCCCCCAGAACGTCTTCCAGGCGTTCTGCCACCACTGGGCCAACGCCACGAATAAATTGCAAATCAGAATTCAAAAAATCGAACAAATCACGTTTCATTACGTATAAAATTTAGTGAATTTTATATAAATATTCAATACTA
>CAJGDN010000044.1 GCA_904502245.1 uncultured Alphaproteobacteria bacterium
AACCGGCAATACAATATTTTTCTTTCATACAGGTTATATCAGAAATAATAATATTTGATTTTTTCATATAATATTCCTTTGTTTATAAAAAAAAGACCCAGACATATGCGTCTGGGAAAATAAAAAAAGTGGATGAATCCACTTATGCTCATACATCGCTATTATACCACAAAATCACAAAAAAATCAATCACAATTCAAGCGATGTTTGTTTCGCTATCTCGTTCAAAAGTTCTGTCAAGTCTAGCACTTGCTGTACATTTTCGGGTAGAACCGTGTCAAATTCGGGGCCCCATTATAAAACGCCCCAAACGGGGCGTTTTTTATTGAAAAAATTTGCGTTTTATGGTATAATTTGTGTCAATGGATGACGGCATTATGCCGTCTTTTTTTATTGCCCACAACTGTGTGTTTTTTTATTTAAACAAAAAGGAACAAACATGAATAAATTATCAAATAACATACTAAACTTGATGCGCAGTGATGCATATTTAAATTCTAACAACCCAAATCATGCAGCCGCTGCCAAACAAGTACAAGATTATTTTGAAAACAAATATGGCAACAGTCGTACAGATGCAACAGGTCGCAATATCACAATCAGAAAAGCATGGCGATGGCATACAGAAGTAGACGAAAGAACATGTGATGATTGTTTGAGTTTTGCCGATACTGTTTATGAAAATATGGAAGATATACCAGAAAATCCCCACCACCCCAATTGTCGTTGTTGGATAGAAGAAATAGAATTAGATGATAGCGATGAGCTAAATAATGATGAAAGACGAACTAGAATAGTCCGCCAGGGAATGAAAAACGAGGGCGGATATGTTGATGATCCTGATTTAATAGACCAACCAACAAACATAGGTGTAACACAACCCACATTGGATAAATATAATGCTGACCACCCAAATTTTAATTTCCCAGAAAATGTAAAAGATTTAAGCCCTGAACAAGTGCAACAAATATATAATGAGGATTATTATGATGAACGCCGTATAGGAGAAATTGAAAACGAAAGAATTGCAATGGCGATATTTGATATGGGACTTATGAGTAATTTTAGAAACGTAGGAAAAATGGTTCAAGAAACATTAAATGATTCAATGGGTGAAAGTTTGAAAGTGGACGGAAATATTGGAAATAATACAATTGGGGCGCTAAATAATATTCCAGAAAATAAAGTCGATAAATTTATGGATGACTTAAAAGAAAACAGATTAGAATATTTGCAGAGACTGCCGGATTGGGGAAAATATGGTGATGGTTGGACAAATCGTACAAGCACATATTAAATTCTAGACAGAAAAACACCCGCCAAAAGACGGGCGTTTTTCTTCTCCTTCGTGCAAACTATTTTGACTCGATAACAACCATTGCGGCGCAATAATCATCCTGGTCTGTAATGGACAGGTGGATTTTTGCATCTGCGCCGGCCAAATCCTTTAACGCTGCCTTGGCACCACCAGCGATTAATATTTCAGGACGCCCCAAATCATTGTGAACCACCGATACATCAGAAAAAGCAATGTCATCACCAAAACCAGTACCCAATGCTTTCAGACATGCTTCACGTGCAGCCCAGAAATTTGCCAAATGACGTTCAGAATTTGCGTTGTCATTATCTGCATATTCTAATTCTTTTTTTGTAAAAATACGCTGCTTTTTAAAAGCGGACCAATCCAAGAAACGCCCACATTCAACCAAATCAATTCCAATCCCTATTATCATGAACAGACTCCCTGTGTCGGTGTTGTTTGATAAGGCATACTAATAATAATTTTGCGATTCGTGCAAGCAGAAAATAAGATTATAAAGAAAAATATTTAATAATTATTTTTATCGTGAATTTTGCATTAAATCCTGCAATTTTTCACCTAATAGTTTTGTATTATCTGTTGCGTAAATTATATTTTTTGCGCGTAGACGTGCTGTTTCTAATAATCTTTGCATTTCATACACGTTTTTATTTGTGTCTTTGCTTTTACTTATAAAGATGTTTTTAAACAGTGCTCGTTTATCTCTGGTTCCTGGCGTTGTGCCGCGATACATAATAATCATGCCACCTGCCAAACCATAGTCAGATAATTCTAATACATACGGAAAATTCGCCAATCCACGTCTGGTAAATTTATACGTTATTCCATATGTTTCATGCAGTATATCCAGAACTGTCTTTTCGTCTTTGATAAAGGCAACAGCTATATCCTGAATATCTTTAATTGTTTTTATTTGCGTGCTCATAATATCAATCTCTTTTCGCAAAATTATATAAACAAAAAAATATATTGTCAATCATGTAATATATACCCCCGTCACTTGGACGGGGGGGGGGAGAGGTTAGATTATTTTACAAATGAATATTCCATTTCCAAATGGTTTGGATTATATGTACCATTCATAATGGCCAATGTATCTTCAACGATAACCAATTCTTCATTTGTTGCGACCATAATAATTTTTACACGACTGTCGTCTGTGCTGATAATTGCTTCATCGACACCTTTGCGTGCCAGGGCAACCTTGTTCTTTTCTTTATCTAATTTAATGCCCAATTCTTCCAATCCTTCACAGAATTTTTCACGCAAATAATCATCGTTTTCGCCAACGCCAGCTGTAAAGACCAGTGCATCAACATGCCCCAGTTCTGCCATATATGCACCGATATATTTTTTTACATTATGAACTTCGGTATCGATGGCCAGACGGCACAAATCATTTTCGTCTTTGTTGCCTTCTACATCGCGACGGTCGGCAAAGCATTCTGTAATACCCATCAAACCAGAATCTTTGTTCAGGTGTTTTTGCATCTGATCTGGGGTCAAACCTAAGCGTCCCATTACGTACAGAACGACACCTGGGTCTAAATCACCTGGACGTGTACCCATTGTTAAACCAGACAATGGTGTCATGCCCAATGAAGTGTCAACAGATTTTCCATGGCGAATTGCTGTTGCGGATGCGCCTGAACCAATATGTAATGTAATCAGATTACATTCATTTGCAGGCTTGCCCAATACTTTGGCTGCGCGTTTTGATACATACAGATGGCTGGTTCCATGGAACCCATATCGACGCACGCCCAATTCACGATACCATGCATTTGGCACGGCATAGCGGTATGCATAATCAGGCATTGTCTGATGAAACGCGGTATCAAATACCGCAACCTGTTTTGCGTTTGGTAATAATTGCTGGGCTGTTACGATTCCCATCAGTGCAGGTGGGTTATGCAATGGCGCCAACGCAGACAGTTCATCAATTGTTTTAACAACATCGTCTGTAATTTCCACCGAAGATGCAAATTTATCGCCTCCCATAACAACGCGATGTCCAACGCCCTTAATCTGGTTCAGATCAATCGATGCTTCGCGCAGCATGAACAACACAACATTCAGTGCTTCGTCATGGTTTTTCATTGATGTTTCTTTCTTTTGTTTTGTCCCATCTGGATATTTCTGGGTAACAAAAGAATCCGACAGACCGATTTTTTCAACATTACCGCCGACGATTGGTTGTTTTGTATCAACGTCAAAAACCTGGTATTTCAGGGACGAAGAACCACAATTCAGTGCAAGTATATACATATGAAATCCTTTTTTCTTCTTCGCCCCAACCTTAGCAAAGCTTTTTATTATTTTCAACAGTAAACTCGGAATAAAATATTCCAATTTTCATCTGAGATTTGGATTGATTCTCCACTGGTTTTATGACTGACCCAATATTTTTCTTTTCCCACCATGTGGTACAGATTTAATCTACCTTGTTCCATGACTATGTTTGGCATTGGATTGCATCTGTTTCCAATTCCGAACGCCATAACTTCATCTCCCGGGTTGTATCCTGCCTCAGAATTTTGGCACACCAGTACTGTCTGAACAATTTTTGGCATATCCTTAATACCAACGACATAGTTTAAATATGATTGGTTACTGTTGATGCGAACCTGTCTTGTTTCTGTCATGACCATTGCTTCGGGCGCGCATCGTGCGATAATATCGTGCCAAACATCATCCGGGACGTTTGTTATATCAAATTCACTGTTTTTAATATCGTCGCGTCGCGCCATTTCAAAGCCACCCAGTGTTTCACCGTCATGGATACGTAATGTCTTGTTTTCTGTATCCATTGTAATTTCACCTGGCATGCCGGTAAAAGCATTATTGTTTGCGGTTGAACCGCGTCTTATTTGTAGTACACGTGTCATAAGATTAATCCTTTGTTCAATTAATTGAGAAAAAAACCTGCCACCAATTACATGGGGCAGGGCAAAAAAACAAACACCATCGGCGGATGGTGTTCGTTATCAATTATATCACAAATTGTCCAAAAAATCAAGCTGCAATACTGTGCGAACGGTTATAACCCGAAATTATTGCACCACGTTGTTTGTCCAGATTTTTTTGTGCTTTTTTTGCGCTTAGATATCTAACCCAGTTATACATTGGTCCCATTTTTGTGTTTCTACCTGTTTCCAATCTGTTCCAATACAGTGCCAATTGTTCCATTTCATCAAAATGATTTGCGTCCCAGTTATTAACTTCGGCTTCGTGTCGCGGTATTTGGGCATTCAGTTGATTTAATAATTCTGTACCATTAACCAGGTTGTCTAATTCGTCTTGTTTTACTGACAAATTAGATGCATCCCGCAGTGCGTTTTGTTTGCTTGTTATTAAATCCGTTATTTTGGTTGTCAGGGTTGTGCGCAATGCCCCAGGAATTGCGGTTGACAGTGTTGGTACCGCCGGCATGTCAACAAACGAAGCGGTGGCTGTATCATATCTTGCCCCCTCCAGATTATTCAAGAAATCATTAATGACGTTAATATCATTGTTCGGAATAACTGGATTTCCGGTCATTGGGTCATATAACGCATATACCAAATCTTCTTTTTTGAGTTGCAAATCTGCGG
Source organism: uncultured Alphaproteobacteria bacterium (assembly GCA_904502245.1). GTDB lineage: Bacteria > Pseudomonadota > Alphaproteobacteria > Rs-D84 > Rs-D84 > Enterousia. The sequence continues at coordinate 4,915 of CAJGDN010000044.1, forward strand.
CCGATGCTTCGGACGATGCTTGTAGTGGGGTTATAGCTGTTTCTATATCTGTTTTTGCAACGTCATAAGTTCTGCCGGCCAAAATTCCATCAACTGTTGCCTGGGTTGTGGTTCGTTGGGCGCGCTCATTAATCAACAGATTATTCAAATTGGTTTTTTCTTGCGCCTGCTCACGCAGATAGTCGTCGTGTGCATTTTTAAAATTCTGTGATTTTGTGTTGTCTGAATAGCTTTTAATTTTACGGCCTGACATTTTAAACGCATTTCCTGCCATTGTAATACCGTATCCAATCCCCATAAATGCAAACTTGATACTTTTGTCTAATGCGTTTGTAACAAATTTTACACCTTCGTTCTTGTTCCAGGACAACTTACCATCAGAAAATATGCTCAAATTTTCTTTGCTTAGCGTATCCATAATCTTGCTGGTTGTGAAATCATAATGCATAACAGAAATCAATTCCAGTGCAGTTTCTGCCTCTGCTTTTTTTCCTTCTTTGACTGCGCGAATGATAACCTCTTTTACCAGGGCTTGCATATGCGTACCGTTTTTCAATGCGCCCGCCCATACCTTTGACAGTTTTGGGTCGTTTTGCAGGGCTTTCATGGTTGATTCAAACCATTTCAGGTGCTTAACAGATGTAAAATCACGCGCAGCGGTTAATTTTTCTTTTGCGGTACCAATGTTTTTTAACGCGCCGTCCAATCCATCTGTTTTATTAAATCCTTTGGTCAGATGCTTTGCTATGGCCTTGGCCTGGGGTGAAAAGAATAATCTATCACCGCGCAGTTTTTCATATTTTGAAAAACAGTCTGAATAAGTGTCCGACCACCATTCTGCCAGACGTTCCGGCATGGTCAATGTATCTTCGCGTTTTGGCTGAACATAATCTTCGCTTTGTGGGTCGTCATATGATTGACTTTTTATCGCCTTGTTTAACGGTCCTGAAATTTTTCCATTATCGTGTTGTTCAAAAACCTCACGAATTTTTGATTTTTTGTGCAACGTGTTCAGCAGAATGGAATATTCGTTTTTAAACTGTTGCAATCTAAATGGGTCAATGCGATCGTCATACCAATTTTGATAGTCGTGCAAATCTGGTATGCGCGAATTTGGAATTCCAATTTGAACCAGGTCGGATTTGTATCCCTCTATGTATCCTGCAACTGCTTCTAATTTTGCTCTAAATTTTGCACTGGTATTATATTTACCGTCTTTCAGACCTTTTTTTAAATCATCATATGAAAAATCGTCTGTCAAAATACTGTAATACCCACCTTGCAAACGAGACTTCAGTAAATGTTCATATTTTTCCAAGAAATAATATAATGTTCCCGGCACAGTTGCTGTCGCAGGCGGCATCGGTGCCTTGTACAATCTGTTTTCAACACTTGTCTTAATTTTTTCGTATTGAAACAGATTTTTATTGCCTGTATCCGGATTTGTTCCAAAATAGTTCGCCATAAACTTTTTTGCGTCGTCATTATATTTATAGCTTCCTTTTGCGCCATCCATTGATTGCAACGCATTTTGAAACGCCCGGAATAATTTTTCCCATTCATCATCGCTTAACCCTTCTGTTGGGTCGGCAGGATCTGGCAGCTCTTTTGGCAGATATATACTGGTTCTGGGACGAGTTATAAATTCGCCTGTCGCGGGGTCTTTTTTCAATAATTCTTCGGCCCAGATTTTCTGATTGTCAGTTGCTTTTTTGTCCTTGATATAACCACAGAATTGCACAAACTGTTCATATGGCATTTCACGGAATATCAGTCTGTTATAATACATCGTCAAAAAATCTTTCATATTGGCCATGTTTTTACCTTTTTCTTATCCCACTTATTATAGTGCAAAATTATCAGATTTTCAATATTTTCTGTACTTTTGATGGGTGAAATGTGTATACTGCCCTTCAAAGGGAATATGGAAAGATGAAACGTCTGTTGTTTTCGCTGTATGGATTCGCATTTTTTAATAAATTTTTATTGCTGACACCGGTTTATTCTATTTTTATGTTGGCAAATGGTCTGACTGATTTTCAGCTGTCTACAATGTTTATCGTGTCCGCCATTGGCACAATATTGGCCCAGGTTCCAGTTGCGTACTTGACCAATCATCTGGGACAGCGTTGGTCAATGATTGTTGGGCAAAGCCTGAAAATAATTGCAATATTGTTGTGGTTGGTATTCCCGGGGTTAATTGGATTTGTTATTGGTATGTTATTGTGGGGTGCCCAGTCTGGATTCCGCAGTGTCGCATTCGAAGGACTGGTCTACGATTCTGTGTCTGCCAACGGCATGACAAAACAATATCTGCGTATTTTGGGACGCAAATCAACATACGAATCCGTTGGAACTGCGCTGTCTGCGACGGGGTCATTGTTGATGTTTATGGGATACACCTGGGTCACGTGGGCATCTGTTGCTGCGATATTATTGTCTATGCTGTGTCTGTATATTAATCCGTATCGCCAGCGAACGCCTGCCACACATGTGTCGGGGTTAAAATTAAAGAAATTATTTCATACGGGCATTCGTGTTGTTTTAAAAACGCCATGTTTAATGTCTATAATGATATTGACTATACTGGTTATTAATATCCCTTATTTGGATGATTTCCTCAGTCCGATTGCATTAAATATAGGCATTCCGACGGAATTTGTCGGGATATTACCCTTCTTTTTATTGGTGTGCGCCACCCTGGGACAGCGTTTTGCGTACAAGTTTACACGTATGTCAGATAAATTTTTATATTCACTGATTGCGACGGTTGGTGTTGGGTACATATTATTTTCGTTGCTGTATACGCCTGATACGCTGTGGGTAATGGGCGTTGCGTACATGTTGTTGTGGGGTGTTTATACATTGATGTATTCGCGATTCCAAGATATGATTCCGCCGACCAATCGTTCAATTGTTTTGTCATTGTACACA
>CAJGDN010000045.1 GCA_904502245.1 uncultured Alphaproteobacteria bacterium
TCACATTCGACATATTTGCCTGTCGTATCACACGTATACGCCCCAGCAGCCATTAATTTATTGGCAAAAAACAGTGTGCAAAAAACAGTTAAAAACCGTAAAAAAACCGAAATTTTTCCCACTTTCTTCTTCTCTTTTGAACCTATCATAGAAAAATATAAAAAATTACACAAGTGAAAAAAATATATTTTTTAGCATTCTTTTCATTTGACATGTTTTTCATAAAACAAAAATCCGCCCACAGGCGGATTTTTTATTCGATCCCATTTAACGCACGTAACATTTTCATTATCATTTCACGTTGGTCATCACTGGATAATTTCCAATACATATTAATCAGTTGCAGTGTTTCATTCTTAGACAACGGGTCGACCGCGCCAGAATCATGAATGTGTGTTTTTGGCAATTGACCATTACGTGGCATGCGTTCAATATGTCCTGGTAATCCAGAAAAAAAGAAAGATACAGGTGTTTCTAATGCCGCACTAAGTTCAAACAGGCGTGATGCTGAAATCCGATTTCCTGCACACTCGTACTTTTGGATTTGTTGGAATGTGACGCCACAGATTTTTGCCAAATCTTTTTGCGACATACCCATAATAACGCGACGCAGCTGAATGCGTTGACCAATATGTTCATCAATTGATGATGTCACAGAAGCTCTTGCTGTCATATCTTTTCTCCACATATTAATATATATTCAAATATTACAATTTTTCTTTTCCTTTTGCAATTAAAAAAGGGTTATGATACCCTGGGACACGTCAAGAAATACAAAGGGGAAATATAAATGAAACAGCCATTGGTATTATGTATTATGGATGGGGTTGGTATTAACCCAGATGCTGAACACAATGCGGTTGCGCGCGCCAATATGCCATTCTTTGATAATTTGTTGAAAAAATATCCACATTCTAAACTGGATGCCAGTGGGCCATCCGTCGGTCTGCCAATGGGCACCATGGGTAATTCTGAGGTTGGGCATATAACAATCGGGGCTGGTCGCGTTGTGAACCAATTTCTGCGCCGTTTTCAAATCGAAAATTGGGATACAAACCCAGGGCTGAATCAATTTATCGCATCTGTAAAGAACGACGGTGGGATTGTCCATGTGGCGGGATTGATGTCAGATGGCCGTGTGCATGCAGATATAAATGATATCTTGACGATTACAAAGCATATTGTGGCGTCTGGTCTGCGTGTTTGTATTCATTTTATTGCCGATGGTCGTGATACATTGCCGCAATCTGCACCTGAATACATTGCGCTGATTAAATCTGGTTTGGCGGTTGAATTGTCTGATGGGCGTGCTTTCTTTGGGTCGTTATCGGGGCGGTACTATGCGATGGATCGAAACCAGAACATGGACAGAACTGCGCGTGCCATTGATGCAATCGCAAATGCGACATCTGAATATCATGCGCCAACAATTGATGCGGCATTGGCAGATGCGTATGCGCGTGGCGAAACCGATGAATTTATTGTGCCGACCGTGATTGATGGCGATGTGGCAATCAGTCCGCGCGACGGTTTCTTGTTTGGAAATTATCGCAGTGACCGCGCCCGTCAAATTATGCGCGAAATTGTAAAAACAGGTGCGCACATTCTGTGCTTTTCGCAGTATGGCGAAGGTCTGAACGAAGTTTGTCCTGCATTACTGCCTGATATTGCGGTTGAAAACACATTGGGTGATGTGTTGGCGGCGCATGGTCTGTCCCAGTTGCGTATTGCAGAAACAGAAAAATATAACCATGTCACATACTTCTTTGATTCTGAACGCAATATTGATTTTCCTGGTGGGGCCAAGGTTTTAATTCCATCGCCAGATGTTGCGACATTTGATATGAAACCAGAAATGTCTGCGGTTGAAATCACAGACAGTCTGTTGCCGATTTTGGGTGACTATGATGTTGTGATTTTAAACTATGCCAACGGGGATATGGTTGGGCATACTGGGAATATGGACGCAACTGTACGCGCAATGGAAACACTGGATTTACAATTATCGCGTCTGGTACCGGCGGTACTGGAATTGGGTGGTGCATTATTAATCACTGCTGATCACGGTAATGCGGAAAAACTGTGGGATAATGAAAACAACCTGCCGTGGACGGCGCATACAACAAACCCAGTAAACCTGATTGTTGTTTCAAATAATATCAAGTCTGTTCGTGATGGTGGGCTGGCAGATATTGCGCCAACGATGTTAAAGATTTTGGGTATTGAACCGCCTGTCCAGATGACTGGGAAATCGTTGGTTTAAAAAACTCCCCGATAAAACGGGGTTTTTTTTGCTTGTGTTGTATCGCGAAAACTTTCTATACTTGAACCAGGTTATACAATATTCCGGGGGGATAGTCATGCGTATATTTGTTTTGCTTTTGTCGCTGATACCAATGGTTGCAGCGGGTGCAGACATGTTAACATTGACAGACGCGTTGCGTGCAACGTACGTGTCGTGTGTTGGTATTGATAATGAACTGGCCGATTTAAAGAAGATGGCCGGTATAAATACTGCGATTACTGCGGCGGGTACTGCGGCAGGACTTGGGGCGACCGTTGCTGGTGTTGTCAAAGTGTCCAAGGATAGAAAGGCCGAAGAACTGGAACAAATGTTGCGCGAAATTGATGAGATGCAGGCAAATGCAAAACCTTTATCCCCAGCGGAATTTGAAACATTTTTGTCTGAATTTAATCGTGTATATGATGCAAATCTAAGCAACAAAGAAACAATTCAAGATGAATTAGATAAAACAGTTAAACAGTCCAAGAAATTGGGAAATTGGCGTACAGGATTGGTGGCCGGGGCAACTGTGACAAATGTTGCGGGTGCGATTATTGCCAGCGGAAATAAAGTCGACGGTGATTTAGCGGCACAAATTGATAATTGCAAGGCCAGCATAAATAACCTGCGCAATTCAATGATGCAGGCGCGCATGAATGGCGAAGATATATCCGAAGCGCAAATGATTGTTGATGCCTGTGGTGAATTTGAATATACCGACATTTCTAAAATTAATACCAAGGCCCAGGGCGCATTTCTTTCATCGGCGGTTGGTGCCGCGACTGGTTTGGGTGGTACGGTAACGTCTGCGATTGCCAACACGGACAAAACGCGCAACGACAACACTGAATCTGGCAAACAGAAAGAAAAGAATCTGAATACTGCGGCAAATGTGTTGTCTGGTGCAACGTCTGTTGCGTCGGCGACCGCCACAGTATTTAATGCCACACAGATTAACGCAATCAAAAAAGTTGCCACGGTTGCAGCAAAATGTACGGGGGTATTACAATGAAGAAGTTATTAATTGCACTGTTTTCGCTGTTATTCATATTCCCATCTTTTGGGGCGGATAAGTTGGCGCCAAAATCAACGACGTTAAAAACCGTGTTGGAATATTTTATTCCTGATTTGCAAACACGTGGTGATACATTGGCGACATATCATGCATTTGTCAAAGAAAATGGCAGCGGAATAACTGCTGCTCAATTAAACCAGGTTTGTAATGTTGGTGGTCTTGACCAGGCCCGATGCACGGCATTAATTCGCGCCCTGGGTGAACAATTTACAAATGCGTGTGATAACAATACAAATTCCCCAGATTGCATTAAATTATTTAAAAAGGTTAACACGCAAATGCGTCAGGGAACGGCGCTTGCCCAGGCCTGGGTCAAGACCAAGAAAAATGATACAATTGTATGCGAAGACGAAAAAAGCATTCGCAAATCATGGAATGACGATTATATGTCATGTTACTCGGTTATAAATCCGACAATAAATTATGAATTTCAATTTGATGATTTGTTTGAATCAAATGATGTCACTGCCCAGCGCGGCGCGCATCAAGCGGTATGTGCTATGGCTGGCCTAGATTTCATGGCGGGTGGATTTTCTAACCCCACATCTGGCAGTACTATTGGGGCGTCAATGGGTGGCGGTTCATCTTGGCCAGATTATTGTCGCACAGGAGATGGCAAAAAGTGCTCGGCCGCCGCAGTCCAAGCCTTTGCCAAAGAATTAGGTTTTGCAATTTCGTACAATGGACAATACGGTTGTGTTTTTTCTAGCTCAAACATATACAATGTATCAGAAATTGTTAATGAATACCCAAATCTAATTGATAATTATGTATTTTCGTCTGGCAAGGATCAAACGCAGTTGCAGGCGATGCCGTCGCTTGATGAATCTATACGTATGTACGCCCAGACAAAATTAGGGAATATAAACACTTTCAAATGCGAAGGACAGCCAAAACGTTGGATACGTGGCGCGTTTGAAGATAACGAAGATGTTTTAACATGTCACATCAACGGCAAACGTGTTGACTTTGTTTTTGATGATTTGACCCAGTCAACTGCACTGTGGGGCAGCGCCATTATCAAAGGCAGCCAGCAGGCCATGGGCTGTCGTGCAATGGGCGGAATATTTGATGGTGAACAGTGTGCTGATTTGTCCCAGAGTATGTGTGAACAAGTTGCGTCATTAAATCTGTCAGATTGCCCGGATTGCAAGGCTGCATATTGGGACAAAGAAAATAAAATATGTATGCTGCCGGCATCAAACCGTGCTAAGAACATTAAAACAACTATTCGTGTAGTAACAAATACGGGGGTCGCGGCCGTTGCGTTGGTTGCGACCGTGGTGTCTGGTGGTTCTGTGCTGATGATAACTGCTGCGTCCGTTGCCACAGCAGCAGCGGCGGTGTCGGACGGTGCCAAGATTGTACAGGATTTTGATGCGTCGGATTGGGTGGTTGAAATGAATAAAATACAAACACCCGAACAGGCCGATGCATTCCTGCGCGAACATTTGGAAGAGATTATGGGTGCAGATCACCTGGTTGAACAGCGTCGCAATGGCGTGGATGAAATGTTAAACCGTGTGTTGAGCCAGGCATCTGATACCTATTTCAAAGAATTGGTTTCGGGTTGTATTGCGGAACCGCAAGAAGGCGAGGTGTATTATGATACATCATTGCCGACCTGTGCCCTAAATCCAAATAATGGTAAAAATACCACCAGCACAGTTGTGCGTTGGGCGGATGGTGTACAATTTATTGCAGGTGTTGTGATGATTGTTGCTGGGCTGGCGCAAACTGCCCAGACGATAACAACCCGTACAACCCAAATTGTCGACAAGATTGATGATCTGAAAAACACGGGGTGGATATATCGAAATGGTCAATGGGTTAATCAGACAACTGGCGAAGTCGCTAACTCCTTGCCAAAAGGTGTTCCTGGTTGGGACCCAAACCCGGCGTTACGCGGTGGTGGTCGTTGGCGTGGATTATTGTACGGCAATGGAAATACCGGCAGCTTCACCAAAAAAGCCGACCTGATAAGATGGATAACAGAAAACCGCGTTGATAAAATTATTTCAACGGTATGGAATCCAAATTGGGCGGTTGTTGCAGGTGGGGTCGCAAATGTTGCGGTTTCTCACAGCCCAGAAAATCCTGCCAATGTTAAGATTCCAGAACGCAACAATTCTGGTGGTGCTATACCAGGGGCCCCCGTAGTCCCAGGTAATGAAGTCCCAGGTAATGAAGTTCCAGGTAACAAAGTTCCAGGTAATGAAGTTCCAGGAGACAAAGTGCCAGGAAACGGAGAACCTGGTGGAGAAGAAGTGGTTGTTGTGCCTGGGACTGTGGTCGTTGCGCCAATCCCGGATGTTGTGCCAGAACCGTCACGTAATATCACGCCACATGCGACCAAGAAAAAAGCTAATACTGCATTGATTGCAACGGCTGCAATCGCGGGTACGGTTGGGGCAGGTTGGCTGATTGGGGGGCTGATTGGCAAAGACGACGATAAAAAATCGTCTGACGCATCTTCTGTATCGCAAATTAACCCAGAATTAGAGCGGTTAATGCAAAACGCTGGTGGCACAATCGGTAATGTAAACGGTTATGATATAAAGCTGATACCGTTGCCAACATCGGTTAATTCATATGCGCCAATTATTGATATTAATGGTTATGCGGTTGTGGTTGTGGATTATCGTGGATACAAATTGCCATATTACATGAATCCGCTAGCTATGCGCTGGGAACCATTACTGGGGATTGGGGTAAATGGAGGTTGGTTTAATGTGTATCCAAATCCAGCACAGACGAACATCCCTGTGATTGATTCAATTGCCGCCCATTTAACAATTAAATTGACGCCGATGCTAGTGTCGCGTTATGTTGGTAAAAATGCCAGTGATGTGCATTTCCCATTTGCAGCACCATCTGCATACCAGACAATAAATGCAGAATTTCCAAACGGTGTTGTTAATGTAAACAATGGTGCAATGACCCCATCGGACCAATTATTGTACAATAACAATTACCAGTTGATAAAACAGAAACTGCAATAAGAAAACCCGCCATTTGGCGGGTCTTTAATTCTGGCGGAGACAAAGGGATTTGAACCCTTGATACGGGGTTGCCGTATACACGATTTCGAGTCGCGCGCATTCAACCGCTCTGCCATGTCTCCGTGCAGGCCATTATAATTACATTGGGATTATTTTGCAAGGGTAAAAATTTGACTTTTTTACACGCTCTGCTAGACTGTATATCATGGAAAAAACATTCAACGAACAGGTTTATGATGTTGTTGCACGCATCCCGTCTGGGCGTGTTGCTTCATTTGGTCAAATTGCACAAATGATTGGGCGACCACGTATGGCGCGCTTTGTCGGATATGCTTCTAATAACAAGGCATCCTGGCATTTGCCATGGCATCGTGTTGTATTCAAAGACGGTTCTCTATGTTGTGGGATGGCGGATGAACAGTATCGCAAATTAAAGTCCGAAGGTGTAAAATTTGATGACGAACGGCGTGTTATTATGCCTGTTTACCAGTGGGATCCTGAACGTGATGCCGCCCCATTGGATATACGTGATTTTCCCTTGGTATTTTAAACCAATAGCACACAAAATCATCTTGTCCCGGATTATTTTTTGCAAATTTTCTCATAAATTTCGGCCTTGCTTAGTTTTTTATATGTTATAAACCATGGATTAACATCGTTATGTCTGCGCATTTGCTCTGCTGTTGTTGGTGCAGGGGTCAATACATCGTCGCCTGGCATCCAGTTGGCAGGTGTGGCCACCTTAAATTCATCTGCTGTCTGCAAACCGACCAACATTCTCCATATTTCTGACATGTTGCGCCCCAATGTAGCGGGATAGTACAGTATTGCACGAATTTTTGCCGATGGGTCAATTATAAATACCGCACGTACAGCGTGTGTATCAGATGCATTTTTATGAATCATGCCGTATTTGCGCGCTATATTCATGTCCAGGTCGTCTATTAGCGGAAATGTAATTTTTGCCCCATTTGGCATATTTGCAATTGCGTCAAACCATCCCAGGTGCGAAGACAGTGCTCCAACGGACAGTCCCAACAGTTTTACATTCATTTTTTCAAAATCGTTTATTGTATTTTGGAATGCGATAAATTCTGTTGTGCAAACTGGGGTAAAATCGGA
>CAJGDN010000046.1 GCA_904502245.1 uncultured Alphaproteobacteria bacterium
CAGCGGTTGGTTCATTAACGATACGCAATACGTTCAGTCCTGCAATGCGACCTGCATCCTTGGTTGCCTGACGTTGAGAATCGTTAAAGTATGCAGGAACTGTGATAACAGCATCTGTAACTGTTTCACCCAAATAACTTTCTGCATCTTTTTTCAATTTTGCCAAAATCATTGCAGAAATCTGTGATGGGGCGTATTTTTTGCCGTCCATTTCAACCCATGCATCGCCATTTTCGCCGGCAACGATTTTGTATGGAACACGTGCTGCAATTTCTTTTACTGCTGGGCTGTCAAAGCGCAACCCCATCAAACGTTTAATTTCATAAATTGTATTTTCCGGGTTTGTAACCGCCTGGTTTTTTGCGGTAATACCCACCAATTGTTCACCACTTGATGTTAATGCCACAACAGATGGTGTTGTGCGCTGACCTTCGGAATTTTCAATAATTTTTGGATCTGTTCCGTCCATAAATGCCATGGCGGAATTAGTTGTACCTAAATCAATACCTATAACTTTTCCCATTTTTTCTACTCCTTAAAAATTTGCTTACCCACCATATAGTTAATCATAAAATCATTTCAAGGGGCAATAGACACATTTTCTTACAAAAAATATAATATATCAAAAGCCCCGTATTTGGGGCTTTTGATTAATAAGAACCAAAATAATTTTTTATTTTTCTTCTATGTTTTCGCACGGGAATAAATAAAGCCATTATTTTGCACCCGGGTATTAAAACATTGCGTATCAGCCATCCGTCATGTAATTTTCGTTCTGATTGGCCACGCAACCACCTGACACCGCCGTATTTTGGGTGTTCTTTATGTCTGGATATAATTTTTATCATTGGTCGTTCAACAGAATTTACATGTTTCAGCTTGCCTTCGGGAAAGCCGTATGCACGTCCACATAACAAGAATTTTTTATCAATTAGATATGCATTCAAATGACTTTCATCGTCAACGCGCGCAACAATATTATTTTTCAAATCAATATTAATATTCTTCTTTAATTTTTTGCACATTTCCAAGAAATCTTTACTGGTGCCACCATTAAATGCACCACACACATAATGTTTTCCTTTGCCGTATGGAACGTATGCAGTTGATTCTGGACGGCGTTCGTATCCAAATTTGTCGGGGTTGTTTGCAAATATGTCACCACGTCTGCCAGGGTGGCTGCCTGCAACCAATCCGTCATGCCATTCACATGGTGTAATTTCTGCCAAATCGACAGGGTTTATAAACTGCATATTTGCATTAAAGAAATAGACATAATCAAATTTTGCTAATTCTTTTTGTTTTTGTAAAAACATTTCAAATCTTAACAGTGTGTCGAATGGCCATCCTTTTTTCTGTGCCTCAGTAACAGTAACATTTTCTGCCTCTGAATAATCAAAAGACTTGTTGTCTGTCCAGATAAAGTAATGTTTTTCGCAATCGCCCAGATACTTTTCACATGATTCATAGAAATCTTTCCAAAATGTAATATATCGTCCCAAAGCAATATATAAAATTGCTACTTTTTTCATGTGTGCCTCCGTTGTTTAGATACATGTTCATGATATACGAATAAATTCTTAAACGCAATCATATATTCCTGAAAGTTGCTTGAATGATATCTTGATTTTTGATATAATACAGTTCATGAAATTCAACAGACGCAGTGTTTTAAAAATAACGGGTTTTGGCATCGCAGGGGCGTTTTTGTTGCCGCGTATGGCATTTGCTGCACGTAATACATTGCGTTCTATGCGCACTGGGGTTCAGCCTGGAAACAAGACGCGTCTGGTGATTGAAACTGCAAATCGTCCAACATATTCGCTGTCATATCCTGCGGGACAACTGGTTGTAAATCTGTCGAATACGGGTGTAAATAACGGGGTGTCTGCTGCGTTGGCGTCTGACGGATTGATTCAATCTATTTCTCAGATTCAAAATGGTGATAATCTGCAAATTGTTGCGACATTAAAGAAATCTATTTCTCAGATTCCAAAATCTGGAATTATGGTACTGTCGCCAAACGGGGACAATGATTACAGACTGGTTTTAGATTTTGTCGCAGGTTCTGCACCTGTTGTCAAAAATGAAACATACACAACCTCATCCGCAGCTGCGACGACCGCAATAACTGCTGCGCGCAAATATATAATTGTTGTTGATGCTGGTCATGGGGGCAAGGATCCGGGCTGTATCGGCAAGGGTGGAACACGTGAAAAAGACATTGTTTTATCGGTTGCAAAAAAATTAAAAACTAAACTGGATTCAAATGGTTTCAAGACATACTTAACCCGTGGTGATGACAGATATTTGAAATTGGGTCAACGTGCTGAAATTGCAGAAACGCGTCGGGCTGATTTGTTTATATCCCTGCATGCGAACGCTAATCCATCACGTAAAATGAAAGGTTTTTCAATCTATACTCTGTCTGACAAAGCATCTGACGAAGAAGCGAAAAAACTGGCCGAGGCTGAAAATGCCGCCGACAAAATTGGTGTCGAAGGTTTTGCGGAATTCGAAGAAAATATTCGCATGGCATTATCATCATTGCAACAGCACGCTGTCGCAGAAATGAGCGAAGAATACGCCAACGGCTGTGCAAAATCGTTCAAGCGTGCATCAATTGAACAGCAACCTGGTCCTGATGTTCGTCATGCGCCATTTGCTGTATTGCGTTCAACAGTGCCTGGGGCGTTATTGGAATTGGGTCATTTGTCGAACCCCGCCGAAGAAAAACTATTAAAATCCAGCAGCCACCAAGATAAACTGGTAAACGCAATTGTGCGTTCTGTTAAAAATTATAATTTCGAAGTCTAATTTAAATAATAATCTTTGGGTACAAACGTTGTACGTTTTGTGTCAGTATGTGTTCTAATTCGTCGATTGTTATACCCTTTATTTCGGCCAACGTGTGTGCTGTTTGAACAACCATGGCAGGCTCGCATACCTGACCACGATATGGCACAGGGGCGCAGTATGGTGCATCTGTTTCGATAACAATTCGGTCCAATGGTATTTTTGCAAATGTTTCCCGTATCTCGGCGGCGTTTTTAAAGGTTAAAATTCCACTGGCAGAAAAAAAGAATCCGCGGTCTAACATTTTCTTTGCCAAATCCCATGAGCTGGTAAAGCAATGCATAACCCCGCCAACATCGCCGTTCAGTATTTCTGCAGTATCATTTTCTGCTTCGCGCGTGTGGATTGCAACGGGCAGGGCGTGTTTTTTTGCGATTTCCAATTGTTGCAGAAATAATTCAATTTGGGCTGTTCGGTTATCTGCCCCATAGTGATAATCCAACCCAATTTCGCCAACCCCAACAACACGTGGGTGATTTAGAATATCATCTATCAGATACTTTTTAGCATCCATTGGTGCGTATTCTGGGTGGATTCCAATTGTGCAGAATATATTGCTGTGTTTTTCTGCTAAATCCAGTGCGCCTGGAATGTCTGCCGGATCTGCGGTCGGACAAATCATAATGTTGACATTTGCGTCCATTGCGCGCGCAATGACGCCATCTGCGCCACCGGTATATTTATCGGTTAAATGGCAATGTGTGTCTATAAACATTTTTTGATTTCCATGATTATTTTAAATATCCCAATTTCCGGCTCTAAATAAACATTTTTCATATCCGCAATTGCACGTGTCGCACTTGGGTACAGTTCTGCCAAACCAAAGTTCGCAATCGCATCCAGCAAGATTCCGTGCAGTTCTGGAATAGGGGCAATTTTTTTGGCCAGCATCATTGCGTCTGCGCTGTTAAAAGCACGATTGTTTAACAATTCAATCAGTTCTGCATAAATTGCGTCCCCGCCTGATTTTTTTAAATTTGCAATTCTGCCGAAACTGCCATTGCTCAGACGCAGTGTTTCTGTGCTGATTTCTTCTTCTGGGATAAATCGTGCACACAATTCACGCAGTTGTGAAATTGTCAGTGGTCTCATTTTTTCAACGCGTGCACGTGAACGTACGGTTGGCAAAACGTTTGCCAATTGATGTACTACTAACAGAAACAATGTTTTTGCCGGCGGTTCTTCCAACAGTTTCAAAATTGCATTTGATGCAGATGTGTTTAACTGGTCCACAGAATCAATCAGAATAACCCGCCAATCCCCCGACATAGATGACATTTGCATCTTATCAATCATTGCACGTACAGTATAAACTGAAATCACCTTTCCGTCTTTCTTTGGGTTTCCATGACTGTCAATATTTCGGTCTTGGTCAATTATAAAGAAGTCACCCACATTCCCATATACCATCTTGGCAATTTTGTATGCTAATGTCGCCTTGCCGATTCCTGTTGGCCCAGTCAGCATCCAGACCGGATGAATTGGGTGTTCGTCACGCTGTTCCCATGCTGTTATAAAATTGCGAAGTGTATCCCCATGCCCGACCATGCATTCATTATCCATTGGGTGTGGGAAATTGTATTCATTTGCTGGTTTTGTACGTGGTGCCATTTTAATTCAGTCCCAATATTACTTTAATATTTTTAATTACACGCCCCATGAATTGTACCTTGCCAACAGTGTCTTTGGCGATCAATGGTGCGCGTGAAATGACGCGTCCGTTCTGTTCTGCGATTAATTCGCCGATACTATCGCCCGCACGCACTGGGGCGGGAATTGGTTCATCAAATCTTGCCAGTACGCGAATGTTTTTCAGACCTGTTTCTTTATCAACGGTAATTGCAAATGGTTTGGCCACTGTTGCAATCACATCAGGTTCACGTCCGTACCAAACTGGGATTTTTGCAACAGTGTCCCCGGGAACAAAGAATGTTTTGCCCACAGTATTTGCAAATCCAAATTCCAACAGTTTTTTCATCTCGGCCGCCAGTGCATCGTGTCCTTTTCCATTAAAGCCATTAATAACCCCAATCAGGCGACGGTTTCCAATCTTGGCACTGGCAACCATGCCATATCCGCCCTGGGCAGTATGTCCAGTTTTCAGTCCATCTGCACCACGCATTGTGAACAATAATTTGTTATAGTTTACTGTATGCGTACGCCCCCATTCACGACACCAATCTGTCTTGTGCTCTTTAAATTCAAATCGTTTTGTTGCAAACATTGGATAAATATCTGGATAATCAGAAATCAGATGTTCTGCCAGTATCGCCAGTTCACGACTGGTCATTAAATTATTTGGATTTGGCAGACCGCTGGCATTCCCAAACGTAGATTGTTCCATTCCGATGCTGCGGGCTTTTTTCTCCATCAATGCTGTAAATTGGGTTTCAGACCCCGCCAATTTTTCTGCCACCACCATGGATGCATCGCCACCCGACAGCACAATCAGTCCCAATATCAAATCGCGCACAGAAATATCCTGACCTGCGACCAGACAAATCTTACTGGCCGGATACCATTCTGGTCGGTTATAGTCTGCGTTTTCCCCAACAGGGAATCGCGTATCCATTGTTATATTTCCGGCTTTTAATTCGTCAAACAAAACCGCCAAAGTCATCAACTTAATCATAGAAGACGGTGGCATCAACGTATCTGCATTTTTTGCAACGATTTCGGTCCCTGAATTATAGTCAATCAGGAATGCAGACTTTGCCTTGGTCTTAAACTCGGCGGCGTTAACCGCGCCACATGTAAACAATAAAAATAACGTAAATAATTTCTTTTTCATGATTTGGATATTAGCAATTCTAAATCGCATTGCCAACAAAATAATCACCGTCAACACCGGTTATTTTTATGTTGCAAATTGTGCGTGGGGGCAGGGCATCCCCATTAACACGCACCCCAATATCATGTGGGCATCGTGCGATGTTGTTTTCTTCCATCAAAACCTGAACTGTTTTTCCGATTTGGTTGCGCATAAATTCTGCACGATTTTCATTCGCCAAATCACTTATAATCTTGACGCGTTTTTTTGATACAGACCTGTCAACTTGTTCCGGCATAGTCGCAGCAATCGTGCCTGGACGTGGTGAAAATGGAAATGCATGAATCTTAATAGGACGCGTTTGGCGCACTAATTCTAATGTCTCGGCAAACAGTTTTTCCGACTCGCCTGGGAAACCGCAAATAATATCCCAACTGAACGTGATTTGTCCCGCTGTGCGCGCAACCAAATCACGTACGCGCGCCGCATTATGACGTCGTCCCATAGAACGCAAAATCGTATCAGATCCCGACTGCATTGAAAAATGCAGATGTGGCATCATGCGTTCCTCGTGTTGGATTAAATCAATAACGCGGTCAATGTCTGGTACCGCTGGATCAACCGATGACAGTCGCAAACGTTTTATGCCCGGCTCGTCTTTTAATAATGCCTGACACAGGTCAGAAATCAGGAACGTATTGTCGTCTTTTTTCTGGATATATGATGCAATGTCAACACCGGTCAGGACGATTTCGCCAAATCCATTTGCAACGGCATCTTTTACATCTCTCAATATATCATCGTACTTAAACGACACGGATGGGCCACGCAATGCGCGTGTTATACAATATGCGCAATTATGATTGCAGCCATTTTGAATTTGCACAAATTGCTTTGACAGTTTTGATTCGTGATGTTCAAATTTTGCAATTGTTGGTGTTTTTGTTGCACATGGGATAGAATCCATGGCGGAAATATACGCCCCCAGATTTAACTTTTCACGGTTATGCACAACAGCAGTATTTGGAATTTCAGAAAAAAGTTCTGGATTTCGTGTTCCTGCACATCCTGTGACAAAAATAGGTGCGTTTGGATTTTCGCGTGCAATTCGACGAACAGCCTGTCCTGATTGGCGTTCTGCTTCTGCTGTAACTGCGCACGTATTCACGACAATTGCGCAATCCATGTGCGGGCTCAGCATTTTTTGAATCTTTTCAGATTCTAACGCATTCAATCTGCATCCAAAAGATAATGTTTTTATATTGTTTTTTTTATTTTCTGCTTGCATTTTAAACATCCTAGTGGCATTATAGCCTGGTTAAAAATGATTTCAACAAAGGATTTAAAGAATGGCCCGTACAACAAATTCTGATACATTACCATACGTAGAAAGCCGTTATGAATTAGGAATGCTGGCATCTCAGCGTGTTCGTGATTTGGACGGTGGTGCCGAAATGGTTGTAGAACGTGGACGTGATAAATTGACGGTTGTGGCTTTGCGTGAAATTGCAACTGGCAAATTAGATGTTGCGAATGTTCGCCATGAATTTGTTCAGTCATACAAGGATGCACCATCTGCCGATATGGCCGAAGAAACACTGGAAGTTGGCAGCGAAGATCCATTATTGCGTGAAATTGATGCAGAATTAGAAGCGACTTTGTCTGACGAAGAACCAGGTGTTATCTCCGCCGAAGAAGCGGTTGATGTTGCAGAAGTTTCTGACGCCGAATAATCAAAATTCGGAGATGTCGCATAGTTGGTCTAGTGCGCCACATTGGAAATGTGGTATACCCGCAAGGGTATCAAGGGTTCGAATCCCTTCATCTCCGCCA
>CAJGDN010000047.1 GCA_904502245.1 uncultured Alphaproteobacteria bacterium
CAGGTATAAAAAACACAGATATAGAATTAGTCATTTTAACGGGTGGTTCGACCGAAATTCCATATGTCAGTCGTGTTATGCAGTCATATTTCCCAAATGCTGAATTATCATCCGCGAATAAAATGGCCAGTGTGGGGCTTGGTTTGGCGTATGATGCAATGCGCAGATTTTCTGAACCACACATACAAAATAAAAAATCCCTGTAAATTCCCTGTAAAAGTCGGAATTAGTATGTGATAAATCGTACTATGTTCATGCTCCGCCAGAAATAAAGAATGCCCCGCATGGGGTATTTTTTATTTCTGTTGGTGTTGCAGTGTGGACGAAGCGTTCGCAATCTGCGATTGCCGGGTTCGACAATGAGTAGGTTTTGCAAACATAGTACAGCAAAACCGTCAGGAATGCCCCACAGCCCCGCCATCTGCGGGGCGAGGGAATACTTCATCTCCACCAGAAATAAAAATGCCCCTATGGTGGGAATTTTTCTTTTTTATACGAAAAAATATGATATTATTATACCTATGAAACGTATAATTTTATTGCCCATAATTATGGGTATGATGCTTAGCCTGGCGGCGTGTCAGATGGCGTCAGAACCGGTCGTTGATGAACAAGAATTTACCCCTGAATGCATTGAACCAGAATGCAGTACTGTTCGCTATGCCATGCCAAATGGAAACGATTTAACGTTAGAAACGGCTAATCATGTTATTGAAATAACTGCAACCCCTGGTACACCATATACTTATTACGTGTGGACTGGAAATAAAACAACTGCGGATGCACCTGATATGATTGTTGATCAGGGGCAGGTTATGATATTATCCGAAGAATAAAAAAATCCCCCGAAAAAATCGGGGGTTAATTAATATTCGCATTTGCAACTATGCGCTCAAATTCATCTTCATTCCAGATGGTGATTCCTAATTGTTCTGCCTTGGTCAGTTTACTGCCGGCGTCAGCCCCCGCCAAAACAATATCTGTTTTTGCAGAAACACTGCCTGTAACAGTTGCGCCCATGCGTTCCAGTATATCACGTGCCGCATCTCGTGTATATTTTGACAATGTTCCTGTCAGAACAATTTTTTTCCCCGCCAGCGGTCCATCTGCGACTGGCGCGGGTGCTTCCGCATTACGCACATGTATTTGTTCCAACAGTTTATCTAGTGCCGCGGCATTATGTTCATCTGCAAAGAATGATACAATTTCATCCGCCATAACATCGCCAATACCATCAATTGTTTTTAATTTCCATGCTGGCGCATTGCGCACTGCATCCAGTGAACCGAACGCTCGTGCCAGTATTTTTGCTGTTACTTCGCCAACCTCTGGTATTCCAATGGCGAACAGCATACGGTGTAAATCTACATTTCTGGCAGATTCAATGGATTTGTTCAGATTATCAACCGATTTGTCACCAAAGCCTTCTATTCGCTTAATTTCATCCCCGTGATTTTGTATCAACGTGAATATATCTGCTGGGGTTTTAATCCAGCCGCGTGCCACAAAGTTTTCCAGTTGCTTTACCCCCAATCCATCAATATCAAATCTTTTGCGTCCCACAAAGTGTTCCAACTCTCCCACCAATTGTGCCGGGCACCCCAGGGAATTTATGCATCTGCGTGCAACCATGCCTGATTCCTGGACAACATTACCGCCACAGACAGGGCATGTTGTTGGAAAGACAAAATCAACCGCATCTGGTGCATGTTCTGCCACGCCGATAATCTGGGGGATAACATCGCCTGCACGTTGTACAATAACCTTGTCCCCGATACGCGCCCCCAGGCGTGCAATTTCGTCCGCGTTATGCAGTGTTGCGCGTTGCACAACAACCCCGCCAATATTAATCGGTTCCAATTCTGCCACCGGGGTCAGAACGCCTGTGCGACCAACCTGAATTGTAATATCTCGCAGCGTGGTTATTGCACGTGCCGCAGGGAATTTATACGCAACCTCCCATCTGGGGCTGTTTGCACGACTGCCCATCTTTTCCTGGGTTGCGATATCGTTTACCTTTAACACTAATCCATCTATATCAAACGGGATATCTGGGCGTATCAGCATGATATCATTGTAAACCTGCTGAATTTCATCCATGTTTTTTGCATGTCGCGCCCAATGGCGTGTTGTTTTAAACCCCCATGATTCCAATTTATCAAAATATTCAGACTGTGTTTTAAAATCGCGATTTGATATTTCTCCATATGTATAAGCAAATGCGCTCAGTTTTCTGGTTGCAGTAATTGCAGGATTTAGCTGACGCAACGAACCCGCTGCTGCATTGCGCGGATTTGCAAATTGTTTATCAGATTCTGCGTTCAGTGCCGCAAAATCTGCACGCGTCATATATACCTCTCCACGGATTTCAATAACATCTGGGAATTTTCCCGCCAATACCTGGGGAATATCGGGTATTGTTTTCAGGTTTTCTGTGATGTCTTCACCTTCAACCCCACTGCCACGCGTCAGACCGCGTACCAATTTGCCTTTTTCATATCGCGCTGCATATGAAACACCATCAACCTTCAATTCAATAAACAATTCCTTGCTGGATAATTTATTAAACCAATCTGCAACTTCACCTTCGTTGAATACATCAGATATAGACAGCATTGGTACACTGTGTCGATGTGATTTAAATTTGTCAGAAACTGCCGCGCCAACATGTGTTGATGCACCACTGTGTGCCAGCTCAGGGTATTGTGCCTCAATCTCCAATGCGCGACGTTTTGCCGCATCATATGTTGCATCATCAACAACTGGGGCGTCATTTTGATGATATGCAATATCCCATTCCTGTAATTTTTTCAACAGTTCCGCATGTTCAGATAAAATAAATAAATCGGGTACGTTTTTCATACCCGAATT
Source organism: uncultured Alphaproteobacteria bacterium (assembly GCA_904502245.1). Classification (GTDB taxonomy): domain Bacteria; phylum Pseudomonadota; class Alphaproteobacteria; order Rs-D84; family Rs-D84; genus Enterousia. The sequence goes on from CAJGDN010000047.1 coordinate 2,872, forward strand.
ATAGAAAATCACAATAAATAATACAACGGAAAAAGAATCCGATTATATACCAAATTTATATACCGCACCAAAGTAAAATTCAGTAGCATCAACATCCGTTGTCGCAAATGTTTTGTTGTGCGCCTTGTGTTCTACTTCACCATAGTATTGGTATTTAATCCCCAGATTCAAATCAATTCTGTCGTTTAGTGCAAAGTTTACACCAACCATTACGCTGTAAGACAAATCAAATACACTGTCTGACATATGTGCAACAGGTGTCTTAACGTCGCCCCAAATTGACGCAAAGCCAATTCCAACCCCTGCATATGGTGCAACCGTCTGTTCATATTCTTGGAACAAATATACATTCAGCATGTTTGCCCATATGTCAAAGTCGTATTTGTTTGCACGTTTACTTTTTTCCATGCCGACATAAGATGTTTCAAATTCTAACTTAAAATGATCGTTCAGGCGATTCCCAACAATCGCGCCAAAACCAAAGTTATCATCACGTACAGTTGAATTCCCATCATCTTGAATATCGTACTTTAAGGCTAAACTTTCGTTTTTATGTATTCTAATACCTGCGTATGTTTCATACTTTTTTTCAGACGCGTCAGAATATTCATAGTAATCATATTCATCATCAATATAATTTTCTGCCATCGCCGGCATCGCAGTCATAATCGCCAAAACAAGTGCAATTTTTTTCATATATCCCTTCCTTTAATTTATGTGATATAATTATAATTATAAAAACTGGCAAAAGGCAAGATGTTTGTGCTAACATTCCCAACAAAGGAGAAAGGTTTGCCACGCAAGGTTTCATCAAGACAGCAATCAGAACCCCAGAAAATCACGCTAAAACGTCGATTGCTGGTATGGATATTCAACATATTTTTATTATCTGTCGTGGCGGTTGGTGGATATGTTGCGTACATATACATGACGATGCCGTCCCTGGATTCGATATTGTATGAAACGCGTGATGCGACAATAATATTTCTGGACCGTGATGGTAACGAACTGCGCAGTGCAAATCGTATTATGGGAACGCCTGTATCAACAGAAACGTTACCACCGCACGTATGGCAGGCAATTATTGCGATTGAAGACAAACGATTTTTTCAGCATGGGCCAATTGACATGCGTGGTATTACACGTGCAGTATTTTCGAATCTGGCATCTGGTCGTGTTGCTGCGGGCGGTTCAACAATAACGCAACAAACGGCCAAGAATATATTTCTATCGCGCAAGAAAAAGATTTCGCGCAAGGTACAAGAACTGATATTGTCACATTGGTTAGAAAACAGATTCAGCAAGAATCAAATATTGGATTTATATATGAACCGCGTGTCTTTGGTTGGTGGTTTGCGTGGCATTGATGCGGCGTCGCGTGCGATGTTCGGGGTGCCTGCGGCCCAAATGACGATTGGTCAATCTGCACAAATTGCTGCGATGTTAAAGGCACCAACAACATACAGTCCATTGCGCAATCCAGATAAAAACATAAAACGCGCACGTGCCGTCTTAACAGAGATGGTACGCCAAGGCTATATAACAATCACCCAGGCGCGCTTTGCGGCCCAGAACATGACATCTGCCATCGCTGTATCAGACACAAACATGTATCGTTATTGGACTGATTTTGTGATGGATGAATTGAAATCACGAATTGGCGTATTTGACACAGACATGTACGTATACACCACATTGGATACAAGATTACAGGATAAAATTGCGCACATATTACCCGCCAAGGCTTCTGCGAACCAGGCTGCTGCCATTGCGATGAATCCGAATGGGGCTATTCGTGCAATGTCAGGTGGCACAGATTACCAACGCAGTCAATTTAACCGCGCCATATCTCCGCGTCAACCCGGCAGTGCGTTTAAACCAGTGGTATATCTGGTTGCATTGGAAAACGGAATGACGCCTGATACATATGTTAACGATTCTCGTTTTGCGATTGGCGATTACAACCCAAAGAACTATAACGAACGCTATTATGGTGATATAACTTTGGCAACTGCATTCGCAAAAAGTGTTAATTCTGTACCTTTAAAGTTAACAGAAACATACGGCATTGACACCGTATTAGACATGGCTGGACGTTTGGGGGTTGGGACTAAACTGCGCCGTGAATATTCAACTGTTTTGGGTGCTTCGGAAATGAGTTTATTGGATTTAACAAACATTTATGCTGTAATATGGAATAACGGTCAATCTGTTCATCCGTATTCAATAACTAAAATCACAGACATATCAGGACGTACAATTTACGAACACAATCCATCCGACCCGCTTACGATATTACAGCCACACACAGTTGAATCAATGACCAAATTGCTGGCAGATGTTATTGCGCCTGGCGGCACTGGCGGACGTGCGCGTGCCAGTGGGGTTCTGGGGGGTAAAACCGGGACCAGTAACGAGAATCGCGATGCGTGGTTTATTGGCGCAACAGATAATATGGTAATCGGTATTTGGATGGGGAATGATGATTTTACGCCTATGGATTCCAAAATAACCGGCGGCACAATTCCAGCAGAAATATTTCGTGAAATTGTACAATAAAACAAATCATGTGCCAATGCGGGCAGGGCGCAGTGTTTAATTCTAATCTCTTTATTGCAAACGCTGTCTGCTGAATTATCCATATTTTACCTGTGCCAAGGTATCTGTTGTTTTCTGCAAGGAAAAAAATACAGCATTCGGTATTGTTTGTTTTGTTTAAATAAAAAAACACCACCCGTATCGGGTGGCGTTTTTTCCTTCCTTGATTGCTGTATGAACTATTGGTTGTCGCTTACAACTGAATAGTTTTTATCTCCGTTTCTTACACGCAGGCTGTCTGCAATTACGTCCACCAGGTTGCCATAGAATACTTGAGTTCCAAGCTTAAAGTTCAAAGATGGTGTTGTGCGTTTCTCGCTGCGCAGGTGTATTACTTTGTCACCCGCGTGCAGCTTTTTGCCACAGTCCCCGGCCTCATTCGCGCACATTCCAACCCCACATGTTGTCAATCCTGTTGGGCACGCGGTTGGCGCAATAGATGCATTAGGACAATAATTTGCATCACCGCATTCACCGCATCGTTGACCTGCAACGCACCCATCCCCGGGGCCGTTTGGTGTTGCGGATGTCCCGCCGGCGGATGAATAGTATCCACCTTCGATTTCTCCGCACATGAATCCTAATTTGTTGTTGCATCCGCCATCTTCATGCATGCCTGCACCGGTTGAATAATATCCACCACGCACCAACCCACAATTATCATCTTCCAGACATCCATCCCCGGGGCCGTTTGGTGTTGCAGATGTTCCGCCATGGGTTGAATAATATCCTGCCGCGACCGAACCGCATGTATTATCCCCAATATCTGACCCGGCGCACCCACGTCCCAATGCATCCGATCCACCACCGGTCGAATATGCGCCGGCAACAACTCTGCCACAGTTCGATAATGTGGACTGTCCTGTCCATGCATAACTCCCCGTACAGTCAACGCCAAATTCTGGGGTTGAGGTTTTCATGCCACCAACCGCAGAATAATATCCCGGCGCAATATATCCGCATCGCCCACCAACGCAGTCTGTTATTGTTGGGGTCGCGCTTGTCGCACCACCCGCAGACCAATATCCCGCAGCAACTTCGCCACCGGAATGCTTAGAATCACAAACGGTGCCTGTTTCATCTGTTCCACAACCATCATTCCAATATCCACCGGCAACGATACCGCCAGAATATTTAGTGTCACAAACGGCGCCTGTTTCATCTGTTCCACAACCATTATTCCAATATCCGGCGGCAACTGGATTGCAATACAATGGCTGTGCCAGTGTTGTTGTTCCGCCACCAGAATATG
>CAJGDN010000048.1 GCA_904502245.1 uncultured Alphaproteobacteria bacterium
AACCCTTTTGTTCAGTTTTATGGCGATTGTCTACCAGAAAAGCTTGATATATTGATTGATTTCCTGGCAGACAGATTACAGAATTCATCATTTAATCCAGATAGCATCGAAATTGAACGTGGTGCAATTCTGGATGAATTAAACAGAAATCTAGATCAGGATTCAATAAAATACAAAGATTTAATGGACCGAGAATTATTTGGCAATAAAAACTTTGTTTTTTGCAGTAAAAATCTTGGTTCCTCAAAAACAATAAAATCTTTTTCGCGCAACCAATTGTTGATGTTCATTAAGAGTCGCTTGTCCTCAAAGAACTGCACAATAATTATTTCTGGTAAAATAGAAAACCAAGAACAGATTTTACAAAAATTGGAACAGCACTTTCAGTTTCTGAAACCATTTGATGTGCCAGAAAATACAGATGTAGCATACACCCCAAAACAAGCACATCTTACACAGCCTGGCCATAACAACACCACTATAAGCATTTTCTTCAAAAATATATATCCAGACGGCAAAGAATATAAATTTCAAGTGTTTTGCGTACAAAGATTAAGAAACTTTATCCGAGACAAATTGCAACAATGTTTAAGACACAACAACGGATTAGTTTACAGTGTAAGCAATACCGCATATGGCAATCATAAATTTTCAATCGGTGGAATTCAAACCCAAACAGCACCACATAACGTAAAGAAATGTGTTGCTTTGATTGCACAAACATGTGCAGACATATATTTTAACAACACGATGACACAAGAAGATTTAGACCTGCTGAACACACGTATTAAATTAAACGATGCAAAGTTTTTAGATTCTCGATCAGACCGAGAAAGCGAAATATTGAATCATTATCATTGTAATAATGAGTTATATGATTTTGAATCCGAAAGAAAGTTAAAAGAATCAATCACACTACAAGATATCGTCAAATACACTCGTGGTATATTTGATGAGAAAAACATGTCAATTCTTACCACTGGTGCGGACCACAATTGCGATTTGATGCAAGTTTGGAGAGATAATTTCAAACCAAACATCAGCAACATACTGTTAAAAAACATGAATGACAGGGATTTATAATATCTCCAAAAATTTAATCAGAATACAAATCCCACAGATACTCAAATCGCTTGGAATAATCGGGACCAAAGACATCCAGAAAAATACAGTTTTCGCTGTTAAAATTAGCGGCATTTTTGGTCCAATTGTACGAACCTGTGACAATGCGCTTGCCATCAAATATCGCAAACTTATTATGCTCTATTTTATGTTTACGGCTTTTATGCACAGGAATACCGGCATCAGCCAATTCATCAATTTGTGAATATCTATTCCCAGCCATACCACGGTCCGCAACAATGCGAATATCAGCACCACGTTTGCTTGCGTCAATTAGAGCATTTGAAATCCTGGGACTGGTTAAAGAATATATGGCAATATCTATATCCTGGGCTTTTGCGATTTCTTCAATTATACGGTTTTCACATTGAACACCTGGTGCGAAATAGGCTTCGCCCCCAGTAACAACATGTCGCACCGGTTCACGTCTGCCGGTATAGAACCCTAGCAAGAACAGAGCTGGAACGATTAAAAGCACGCCACTGTCTTTCATCGACCCCCACATAAAAGACCACTCAAAAATGAGTGGTCGGGAGTTCATAGGTTCAAGAACAGAACTCTGTTGCCTTTGGGACAAGCCCTGTTGTATAGCAACAGCATCCCGACCAAGGTCGGGACATTATCAGTTAAGGTTCTTGGGCTATGACACCCGTTCACACTTATAATGTCGCTTGTGCAATAAAATGCACAAGAACATTCTACTATAAAATATTAAAAAATCAACCCCGACATATTTTCTATTTTTATCAAGATTTCTTTGGTTTTTATTCATATAAAGTTTGTTTTTACCCTGTTTTTATGATACAATACTTGCCGACACAGGCGACTGTGTTGGGCGTTACAACCCATAACATTAGGTGTCCGTGGGGACACAAAATACCTCTGACCATTGGTTGGAGGGCGGTGAATATATTGAATAAACCCGCTATTTCCTAATGTTATAGTTGTAAACCTCCAACCACCCAAATTATGCCTGTGTGGAATTAGACGGAGAGCAGCATGACCAAAAAGAAACAAACCAGCAAACCAACCACCCTGCCCAAGACACTGTGGGGATTTTATTTTAAACACGCAATACGTGGTAATGGCTGGATGATTCTGGCGGGTGCAATCTTATCATTTATTGTCGCATTTGACCGCGTATTACAGCCACTTATTCAAAGCTGGACAGTGGCAATATTCGAAACACCGGTACCAGCCGGCATGACATTGATGGAACATGCGCTGCCAACCGTATTGATGATAATCGGATTGAATCTTACTGTAACAACCCTGGCACAAATCAGAGGATGGCTTGGAACGCATTGGGCTCCTAGAGCATATCGTCAAATATCTGAGGTCCTTACTGCATACGTTCACAGACAGTCTATGGCCTTTTGGACTGGGCGCATGGCTGGACAAACTAGCAGTCAAATGGGGCAAATATCTACCGGGTTTGATGTGCTGGGAACAGTTATTGATGCCTTTTGTCGATTGGCGACAATTCTTGTTAATGCAACTTTACTGTTTTCAGTAAACAGATATGTTGCTTACATGTTTTTTGCAGTTATAGGATTCAGAATTATTTATTCCTGGCGTTTATCAAAGAAATTAAAAGATGCAACCAAGCACCGCGCAACGGTTATCAGCAAATTACAAGGGAAAGTACTGGACAGTGTGTCCAATTATTCGTTGGTTAAACTATTTGCTCGTTCCAAACAAGAAGAGGAACATTTGGCCCCAATCCGCACAGAACGAGTACAAGCAACAATCAATACCGGGTTCTTGCAACGCTTATTTAATGGTGTACCAGGCGTTGTATGGGATATTACAACTGGTATAAATATTTTACTTTGCGTGTACCTATACGCAAAAGGCGAAATGACAATAGCAGGCGCAGTTTTAGCAACAAGTATCTATATTCAGGTGTTCGGCACAATAGCAGCAGTAATTGACATGGTACCAACTATTATAGAAAAAACAGGTTCGGCAGCACGCGCTTATGAGGAATTAGTAGCACCAATCGAAGTCATGGATGCGCCGAACGCACCAGATTTACAGGTCACATGTGGCACAATTGAATTCCGCAATGTATCGTTCAAATACAAACGCAAATGGGTTCTAAAAGACCTGAACCTGAAAATCAAATGTGGCGAACGTGTCGGTATCGTTGGCCCATCGGGTGCGGGCAAGACAACATTGGTACACTTGCTGATGCGTTTCTGGGATCCAACGCACGGTCAAATCCTGATTGACGGCCAAGACATCAAAGAATACACCCAGGATTCATTGCGCGAAAACATTGCGTTTATTCCACAAGACCCAACTATGTTTAACCGCACCCTGCGTGAAAACATCGGATATGGCAAAGTAAATGCAACGGATGCAGAAATTCGCCGTGCTGCCAAGCGTGCCGCCGCCCACGATTTCATTATGGAAACCGAGAAGAAATATGATTCCCTGGTCGGTGACCGCGGCATCAAATTATCAGGCGGTCAAAGACAGCGCATCGCCATTGCACGTGCATTCTTGAAAGATGCACCTATCCTGGTCCTGGACGAGGCTACATCTGCCCTGGATAGCGAAACCGAAGTCGCAATTCAGGAATCATTTGACGAACTGGCAACCGGTCGCACAACAGTTGCAATTGCACACCGCCTGTCCACCCTGCGTAATATGGACCGCATTATTGTAATCAAGGATTGCCATGTTATTGAACAAGGCAGCCACCAATCATTACTGCGCAAGCGTGGCGAATATGCACGCCTGTGGAAAATGCAGTCTGGTGGATTCTTACAGGAATAATAAAGAGGCAAAGATATGAAATTCAAGGGATTTAAGCCGTTAATCAAAACAAAGCGATTGGAACTGAAACCAATGCCGGCGACATTTGAAATGGCACACACGCTGTATGAACTGATTGACCGCAATCGCAAACATTTCAAATATCTGCCCATTGCCAATGTCAAGGCAGTAGAAGAAGAATTTGCATTCCTGCAGAATTCTGGTCGCCAGTGGAAAATGGGCGACAGTGCAACATACGGTATGTATCTGCGTGGCACGGACACTTTTATTGGCATGGTAAACATACACGCCATATCATGGGCAAGCGCACGTGGGGAATTTGGATATTGGATGGATTCTAAATACACAGGCCAAGGCCTGATGACCGAGGCAGTAGTTGCGCTGGAAACGTACTTTTTCAAGATGGGCTTTAACCGTTTGGCAATCCTGGCCAATCCAAAGAACAAGGCATCGGTCGCAATCGCACGCAGACTGGGATATGTCAAAGAAGGAACAGAACGCGCCCGGAACTATAACCAATACATGAAAGAGTATGAAGACCTGACAATATTCAGCAAACTGCGTTCAGAATGGAAAAAATAAAGGACAAGCCATGACCAAGATACCACCAGTCAGAGAAATGGAAGAAATTTTATTACGCGATTCCACAATAGATGACTTGATGCCGGGCATGCCCGATAAAGACATGCCTGAAAAACAAATAACCGCAACAGATGTAAAACACGATGTCTCGGTCTTGGCACGATTGCTAATTCGGGCGTATGTTGGGTGGCCGGTTCACAGCGATATAATAAAAAGAAAGGTTCTTAAAAACCTGGTTGACATTTATAACAATGCCCACGATATGACGGCAATGGAGTTTTTTGAACAACTGAAACCGGTCCTGTCATATATCCCAGACAATCACATATCGCTGCGTTTTAATAGGCAACGCGTTGGAACACACAGGACGCGCAAGCCAATCAATGTCGGAAAAAATATTGCTGGCGACAAACAAATTGCCACACAGATGAAAAATGGCATTGCCATAATCGGCTTTACACGCATGTTGCGCAATGATGATTTTGCCAACACAATTCTTGAATTTGCGAAAAACACACTGCCCAAATCCACCGCATTGATAATAGACCTGCGTGGCAATGGTGGCGGAAACAGTTTTTATTCCGACAAGTTCTCGGAACATCTGTGTGGCACATGGATTGACAGCATGAAAGAAGTATATGTCAGGGCCACCCCAGAGGCAAAAAAACTGCAACATGCTGCACAACCAAATGCCGGCTGGAAAGATGTGCCGGAATCAGAAGAACTGACATTATGGAAAGCAGGCACAAACTATACGGCCAATCCAGAGAAAGCGTATATGAAACCGATATATATTCTGACCGATGGCAAGACCGGGTCCAGTGCAGAAATGTTCCTGTTGCGCATGATTCACCACCCATGTGTTCATGTTGTTGGCGACAATTCAGCCGGAATGGAGGAATACGGCAATATGGCAAACAGTTTCCTGCCACACAGCCAAATAACCATTGCAGTCGGTATGAACTATCGCAAATTATTACAAGAAGATTTCGAACTGAACGGACACAAACCCAATATAAAATGTCCAGATGGCACGGATGCATTTGCCGTTGCAATGACCGAGATTGAAAAATCCAAAACATTACAATCGCAGACACCCGAAAGATAAAGGATAAAGCATGCAAATAAATTTGAAGCACATGGGCGCAGACAGTTGCTGGAAAACAATTGCTGATATGCACAACGACTATCATCAAAACTTGAAACAACATAAATACACATATAATCAGTTTGTGCCAAACGATAAACGCATGCACGAATTTATGGAAATTGAAAACCCTACGGCACAACAGGTCAAACATTATCGTGATATCTTTTTAAACGAAATCTATAACGAAAGTGATTTGAAAAAACTGGATAATACAATAGTAAATTCCGTTATCCCCAAAATGCAGATGGCGATAGATGGCAAAATTAAACCACTGGCCAACAAATGGGGGATAAAATTACCAGAACAATTGGACATAGTATGCGCATACGGTCGTGGCGGTTCATATTATCC
>CAJGDN010000049.1 GCA_904502245.1 uncultured Alphaproteobacteria bacterium
ACAACCATCCACAAATGTTGGCAAAATGGGATACGATTAAACAAACATACGACGCGTACAGACTGTGGGATTCTGCAAACGAAATTATATCGAACCCATTGTCTGAACGGACACGCGCACTGGTTCAATCAGACATGCCAGATTATGAAACGTATCTGCCAAAATTCGGGGTCCAAGGTATCGAATTACTGGAAAAATTGCGCACATTTATCAGCAGCATGAACTAATCGTCATCCGCTGTTCGGTATATTGTATCATGTGTATGTGGTGTACCGATATAAATCATTGTGCCATTTGGCGATAAAATAAAATCTAATTCACGCAATCTTTCACGTAACATTTCGCGTTTTTGCGACGTGTTGGTCGTATTTGGCACCTCGATATCATCACAGATTATTAAATCTGCACGCATTCCAGTAATATTACCATGAATTCCCTGGCATATAACTGACGGTTCACGAATTCCAATTGGACGGTTTATAGTTATACGTCCATTTGCCCATTCTTTTTTATTTGTCGGTATTAAATCTGCGCACCAGGGGTGATTTTCCAATATATGACGAACATGCGCAACCATACGCGATGCCAAACCATTTTCTGCAGACAATATTAATATACGTGTTTCAGGATGCATATACAACACACACGCGACAAATATACCAACGACCGTCGACTTTCCAGAATGCCGAAAAGCCATCAGCAAACCACGACGTGGCGAATTCTGCCAAACATCTACCAGAAAAGACATAATCTTTTTATGATGCGCCGGCGTTTTATAACCCAAAACACGGTTCCACTCGTCCAAGAAACTATAATACCCCGTAATCATCTGGATTTTCGTTTGTTGCAGCATCTGAGATATACCCATAATCATTTATTAAATTTGGCAACGCATTTTCCAAAACCGTTAACAAATTACGATACAGCCCCAAGACCGCCCCGCCCGACAATTTATCTTCTATCACAGAATTTGTATAATCTATCAATGATTTTATATCATCATGACGATTAACCCATTCGTTTAAATCAACATCTACAGACCTCAAATCCTGAAATGCTGATAACAAGAAATTAAAATCCGAATTCAAATCTTCTGGATCTATTTTTTTTGTTGGCTGATAATCAATTGTACGGGTCAATGCAATTTGCCGAAATATATCAATTTTAGTATCAGCGATTGGCGCATCATCAAAAACGATATTCCCCCCCGAAAAGTCTTCGTTTGGCAAAACTGAAAAAGCGTACCCATTATTGCCCCCAGAACCATTTATTACAACGTGAATATCTGCGATTTGGAAAAAAGGGAAAGAAAATGCAAATTCTGTTGTTGCACCGTCTGCAATATACGATATTTTATACATATTACCGCCCCCACATAAATTAACCTACAATTTCATCAAAACGCGACAGCAATGATTTTAATAAATTTGGTTTTTTTGCACGCGCTTTACTTAATTTATTCAGATTTTCACTACGTTTTTTTTCATATGGCGCTGCAGTTTCTGCCTTTATACGCTTTAACACAGCCCCTTCGGTCACACCTGAATTTGACATACCTGACGCGCCGTATTTTGCGCGCTGACTGGCCAAAACTTTTTTTACCAGATTAGTTTTTTCTGCATCATCTATGGCCATTTGTTTCAAGATTTCCTGACGTTGTGTCTTGGCCTGTTTTTTATCATCTTTATAATCCAACAGCTCTGTTACATCAGATACTATTTGTCCCATTTTAATATTCCTTTGGTTAAAAATATGTAAAAAGTTAAACTGAATACCAACCATGCATTGAAACAGATAAAACCGTAACCGGTTCAGCATCTGTCCCATGAATTGTCCACAGTGGTTTTATACAATCATGCATTGTTACCAACAGATTTATCGACACATCGCCGCAATACCCAAGACTGTCATCAGAATAAATTTCATTTGGCAGATTAATACGATAAGAATTGATATGTATCGATTTTGTATTAATAACACGCGCAACTAATTTTCTCATTTTTACACGCACTGCGCTGTGTCCCGATGATTGCAACGGTAACCCAGATGCAACATATGAAAAATTATATTGCCCGCAATCAATCAGTTCTGATTCTGAAAAACGTTCCAAGAATACGCCATCATCACGATGTGTGACAGCATATGTCATTCCACCAGACACCGCCACAGACAACACGCGACCCGCAGTTTTATATTTTCCCCATGCAGATATCCCTAAACCAGAATTCTGATTCAATACCGCAATTGAACCATCATCACACACGACATACAAACGGCGCAACGACGGATTATACGTCATGTCAATTGGTGTATTAATTAAATGTTTAGAAAACGCACACAAATCATTTGCGCTGTAATTTTCCCCCAATGCATCCAACCCTAATTCACGAATATCATTACCCACGGCAGAAACAAACACTGTCGTCCCTTCTATCTTTTGCGGCGGCAAAAAATATTCTGAATATGATCCGACGGATGTATGCTGCTTTATATCCACCGAAGATGGCGTTAATGGCTTGCTAGAAATTGCCCATTCACCAACATTAGTCAAAATTTGCAAATTATCACTGCTGACAACCGTACAAATTTGCTGACGCTGTTGAGACAACAACGATACAAATATCGCTTCATCATCTAAACCTGTACCTATATTAAAATTATTATGCCGTCCGACCTGAGACATCCAAATACCACCCGGCCAATCACGTGAACCACCAAAAACCAATCTATCTTGATGAAACGTGATACTGCACGGCCAACCGCGTCGCGTTCCAAATGCTGCTTCGCTCCAATCAGAAACACTGTTTGATGGCACTGAATATGTTCCATTTGTATGCGCAACAATTTGTGTTGGGCTGATATATTCATATATGTACCATTGACGATTCAATAAATACAAACGCCCACCCACATTATCGGGCGTCCAATAATCTGCATTTGTGGTAAACGTTGCAAAATTATTACCATTTGAATTTGTTGTCACTGTAATTGTTATATCCGTTGAATCATCAAATCGCACAAATGGCATATTCAACGTCATATCTGCATCATTACGCGAAAACGTAAACTCAGATATTGTAAAACATTCCCCTGTCTGTCGCAAAACCTGGGGCGGGAAATCAGGATGAACAAATATCATTGTTCCAAAACGCTGGGCATATTGTACATGTCCCAGATCAGAATATGACCATGGTGTGACTAAGTCTTGCAGATGTTCTGTTCCACGAAAAACATGCATACGATTTTCAGTTAACGCAATTATATATTCAGATGAATCTGACACGGAAAAAGGTACCAATCGTGCAACATTTATTAATTTGGACACTAATTCCATTCCCATTCTGCGCGACAATCCACCACCTGGCAACACATCCATATTTTCCAATTTATACAGACCATTGATATTATCGTGCGCATAGAATTCTGGGGCAACTTCGCCATTTGCAAAAGAATTTTGTGTTTTTATAAAGTTTGCCATTACAAATCCCCCATATTAATACCGCGCAGAAATTAAAGAAAAATCTTTTATTCCATTATTCGTCCCAGAAGAAGCATCTAAAAATTTTGCTGTCTGTAATTCTGTTTCATACAATGCAACCAACATACGAAACACTGTCTGATCCCCCAGCAACGGCACACAAAATTCCATTGCCAAACGCGTCGCAGCCAACGATATAAAATAGGCCGGAAATTTATCAGGTGATGTACGAACCAATGCAATTATTTTTACTGATTCTTCGTCTGAAAAAATACGATTTCCGACAATACGTCCTGACGTATTCAAGACCCGCAAAACATTTGCAGGCAATAAAAAATTACCATCTGCGTTACGCACCAATTCAATATCAGAGGTTGCGAATCGCCATGGATAAATTGCAACCAACGCATCAATAACGGTATCGAAAAGTGTACGTGATAATTTTGCTGCTGCACTGTCATCTGTCAACGACTGAATTGGTTCTTCGCCCAATTTTAACAATGCCATGGAACACAAGTCTATTTTAGTAAGCATTTTTGTTCCTTTTATTTAGAAAATTAAAAAGGGCCGGCAAAATACAAAGCCGGCCTGTATTAAATACGTTATACTTATGCCAATGCAACTGTTGTGACATTCAATTCTGTCACATTAATTTTCTTAATTGCAGTATTATCAGACGCATTAATAATGATAATATCGCCAATATTCATCAATGTTTTTACATTGTTAAAATAACCATTTGCCGCGATTGTTGACAATGATTCAGATGCGCTGCTGTAATGCCACAATGTAAAACCGTTTGCATATGCAATAACGGATAAATTTTTATTCTGAAAAGCCATATTTTTTTCCTTTTGATTAAAAATGTTTATATTGTGAAATTAAACGTTATGCGTTTGCGCTATCTGAACACTTAACACGAACGATACCATCGCCATCAATCAGCACTGCCCCCTGTGACATACTGTTACTGATAAAGTGCGCTGCGCGTTCACCATGCCATGAAATATCTGTTTTAACTTCCTGACCACATGCATGACCGATACTAGATGCATGATATATAAAGCAATCGCGCTTCTGCTCAGATACTGGCAAACCATTATGCAATACCCATGTAATACCCAACCATTTACGCGCTTCGAAACCATTTACCAATGGTGAATCTGTTACATAATCAGCGGATACAAATTCATCCATTGCCAATAATTCGTTCCACTGATGCACACCAACAACCGCAAAACGACGACCATCATCTGGAACATCATTTGTATTTAATACTTCCAGTGCGTTCAGCACCAATTCTTTGGTCAAACCTGTTGTATAATCACCAACATTTGCTGTTGCCGTATTCATTGCAGAAATAATCAATTCATCGGTTTTACGTCCTAATGCATATGCACCCGCAGATGCAACAACACGACGTTCATCGATGTTTGTTTTTAATTCATCCAAACTATCAACCCAATCACCTGCGTAATAATCCATCAGCATGCATTCTACTGGTTCATGGTTCAAATTCATTACCGGAACAATACCGTGACGTGATTTTGTGCTGGCTGTGCCACGTCCAACCTTTTGGAACGTGGTTGATGCACCAATCACACCCGATTTACTGCGAACTGTCGAACGCAATTTTGTCCCCATCTGCTGATATGCCAAATGGACATCAGCTTCAAATTGTTTCACAAATACATTGTCTATGGAAACAGACATACAAAAATCCTTTGGTTAAAAATTAAAATTGAATTTTGTATTTTGGTTATGCAATTAAATGCGCCAGAAAAACAAAAATTAAAATCGGGTCCGCCATTCAGGCAGATTATCCAAAAAAATATCAGTCAGACTGTGCACGTTTATCTGACTGATACTTTTTTTAAAAAAAATTCCCCGCAATTGCGGGGAATCATATTATTTTTTCTTGCAACATTTTTTCGCAGGTGCTTTCTTTGCAACTGGTTTTGCTGCTACTTTTTTAACCGCAACTTTCTTTGCTGCTGGTTTTGCTGCAACTGCTTTTTTTGCAGGAGCTTTCTTTGCAACTGGTTTTGCTGCTACTTTTTTAACCGCAACTTTCTTTGCTGCTGGTTTTGCTGCAACTGCTTTTTTTGCAGGTGCTTTTTTTGCAACTGGTTTTGCTGCTACTTTTTTAACCGCAACTTTCTTTGCTGCTGGT
>CAJGDN010000050.1 GCA_904502245.1 uncultured Alphaproteobacteria bacterium
AGGTTCGTACAATGGCAAGTGAAGGTAAACTGCCGGGTGTACGTAAATCAAGCTGGTAAAATAACAAAAGCCCAACTGTGGACAATGCAGTTGTAGAAAACAGTGTGGGGCATTTGCCCCATGACGTTAAGGAGTAAAAAAGATGTCACTATCACACCCAATCGGCGATATGGTTACCCGCATCCGTAATGGTCAAAATGCAGGTAAAGAAACAATCGTCGTTCCAAACAGCAAATTGCGCCAAGCAGTTTTGTCTGTATTAAAAGAAGAAGGTTTTATTGCAGATTTCCGTATCGATGCAATTGACGAACATCGTTCAAATTTGATCGTTGAATTGAAATATGTTGGCGGAAATGGTGCAATTCAGGAAATTTCCGTTGTATCTAAGCCGGGACGCCGTGTCTATTCAGGCAGCGCAAAAATGCCAAAGGTTTTAAATGGCCTGGGTATTGCGATTGTATCTACACCAAATGGCGTAATGACAGACCACAAAGCACGTTTGATGAACGTTGGTGGTGAAGTATTGTGCAAGGTTATCTAAGATAAAGCGAGGATTAAGTTATGTCACGTGCAGGAAAATATCCAGTTAAACTGAGTGATGGCGTTACAGTCGCAATTGCAGACAACGTCTTGGTAGTCAAAGGGCCAAAAGGTGAATTGAAATTACCATTAGATACAAAAAATGCTGGCTTGGTAGATATCGTTATTGAAGAAGGTCAGGTTGTTATTAACCCAAAAGATGCAGAAGAAAAATCTTCACGTACAATGTGGGGCACAATGGCACGCAATGTTCGCAATGCTGTAGAAGGTGTGTCAAAAGGCTTTGAAAAACCAATGTACATGAAAGGTGTTGGTTATAAAGCATCTGTTAAAGGTTCACAGTTGGTATTGGTTGCCGGCTATTCTCATGATGTTATCATGGACATTCCAGCGGGTCTGACCGTTGAAATGGGGGCAACACCAACAGAATTTACAGTTAAAGGTATGGATAAGTGCTTGGTCGGTCAATTTGCTGACAAGATTCACAAGGTTCGTAAAGCTGATCCATATAAGGGTAAAGGTATCTTCTATAAGGGTGAAAAGATTCGCCGTAAAGAAGGTAAGAAGAAATAATAGTTAACATTGATTCCCGCTGTTACGGGAATTGGGAAAAAGGAAAAAGAAAATGTTAAGACATTTGAATTCTGAAGAAAGACGTACACTGGCGAATCGCGGTGCGTTGAAAAGAAAAAATCCTGGCAAGATTCGTTTGTCAGTTTTCCGTTCTGGACGCCATATTGAAGTTCAGGCAATCGATGACACAAAAGGTCATACAATCTGTGCTGCATCATCAAAAGAAAAAGCATTTGCAGGCAAAGGTTGGAATATTGCAGGGGCAGAATTGGTTGGTAAGGCATTTGCAGAACGTATCGTTGCAGCAAATATTGCCGACAACTGTTATTTTGATCGTGGCGGTTATCGCTATCACGGTCGTGTAAAGGCACTGTGTGAAGCAATTCGCGCAGGTGGCGTTAGAATATAATTTGAATAAGACGGAGTATTATAATGGCACGTTTTGATGATAAAAAGTTGCAGACGGATAACTTGGTAGATAAATTAGTTTCTATCAACCGCGTATCTAAGACTGTTAAGGGCGGTCGTAATATGTCTTTCTCGGCCTTGGTTGTGGTCGGTGACAAAGCAGGTCGCGTAGGTTTTGGTAAAGGTAAAGCATTGGAAGTTCAGGCAGCAGTGCAAAAGGCAACAAAGGCAGCAAAAGCAAAAATGTTGCGCGTTCCACTGAAAGAAGGTCGTACATTGCATCATGATAGCACTGCAAAATATGGCGCCAGCAAATTGGTTGTGCGTTCAGCAGTTCCAGGTACTGGGATTATCGCAGGTGGTGCGTTGCGTGCAGTATTTGAATGCTTGGGCGTACAGGACGTTGTTGTTAAATCACAGGGTTCAAATAATCCAAACAACATGATCCGTGCAGCTTTCTTGGCATTTAATAAAATGAATTCTCCAAAGACTGTTGCAGCACGCCGTGGTAAGACAGTTGCGGAAATCATTGCTGGTCGTGATGGCAAAAAATTAGAAGTTGCCGAAAACGCAGAAGCAAAATAATCTGGGCAATAGAAAATAAACGGAGTTTGAATTATGGCAAAAATAATTGTAAAACAAGTTAGAAGTACTATCGGTCGCCCAGAAGCACAGGTTAAAGTTGTGAAAGCATTGGGCCTGGGGCGCGTAGGTAAAACCAAAGAAATCACAGATTCTGAATCTGTACGTGGTATGATTGCCAAGGTTTCTCATTTGGTAGAAATTGTAAAATAATAAATAAACCGAGTATATAGACAGGACTTGTTTATATGCGACAAAGAACTATGTAAAATATAGTTATAGGACAAAAGGAATAGAAGATGAAATTAAACGCATTGATGGATAATTTTGGTGCACGTCAAAGCGCAACACGCGTTGGTCGTGGTATGGGATCTGGTTCTGGTAAGACAGCCGGTCGTGGTCACAAAGGTCAGAAGGCACGTAGTGGTTCTCGTAAACAGGCAACTTTCCAGGGTGGACAGATGCCAATTTTGCGTCGTTTTCCAAAATTTGGTTTCAATAACCCATTTGCAAAAGAATATGTAACAATCAATTTGGGCGATATTGAAAAATTTATCGCAGCAGGTAAAATTGATGCATCAAAAGAAATCACAATTGATTCTTTGTTGGATGCAAAAATTATCAATCGCAAATTGAGTGGTTTGAAAGTATTGGCCAAGGGCGAAATTAAGACAGCTGTTAATGTTGTTGCAGACAAATGGTCTAAGTCAGCGGAAGCAGCGATTGTAAAAGCTGGTGGCACAATCAAAAATAACTAAGTCAAAAATCACATTGGGCATTCGGGGAAACCCGGATGCCTGTAAACGGTTAAAATTCACGTACAATGAAATTCTTAAAAGGCTTTTTCGGTAATCTTGGCGATTTGCAGAAGCGTATTCTGTTTACGTTGGGGGCGCTGATTGTTTATCGTATTGGGTCGTTCATTCCACTGCCGGGGGTTAATGCGTCGGCTGTATTGCATTTGTTCCAGGGTGATAATGGAATGATGGGAATGTTTGATATGTTCAGCGGTGGTTCTCTGTCACGTATGTCGGTGTTGGCATTGAACATTTTTCCTTATATTTCTGCTTCGATTGTTTTGCAGTTGTTAAGCGCAACCAGCAAAACTTTGGGAGAATTACGTAAGGAAGGTGAATCTGGACGTATCAAGATTAATCAATATACTCGTTATTTGGCAGTAGTTCTGGCGGTTGTTCAGGGATGGGCCGTTGTTCGTGGTTTGGAATCAATGGCGCCGGTCAATGGTGTTGCGGCCGTTGTTAATCCAGGCTTTGCATTCGAGATGTCCGCGATTATTGCGTTGGTTGGCGGTACTGTTTTTGTTATGTGGCTGGCCGAGCAGATTACAGCACGTGGTTTGGGGCAGGGTGCATCATTGCTGATTTTGGCGGGTATTATTGCAGAATTACCAGGTGGTATTGCGCAGTTGATTTCTTTGGGATCGGTTGGTCAGATTTCACCAGCGATGATTGCTTTGATTGTTGCGTTCGTTGTTGGTATTGTTGCATTAATCGCTTTCTTTGAACAGGCACAACGTCGTATTCAGATTTTATATCCACGTCAGGTTATGGCGAATGGTGTTGTGAATACAAATGCTTCTTATTTACCAATTAAGATTAATCTGTCAGGTGTTATGGGACCAGTATTTGCATCTTCTATTATGATGTTGCCTGCGTTTGTTCAGCGCTTTGTTCAGAGTGAAAACTTGTTTGTGCAAAATATTCTGGGATTCTTTACATACGGTACATGGTCTTATATTATCATGTTCACTGTACTGATTGCTTTCTTTGCATATTTTCAGACAGCGGTTATTTTTAATTCTGAAGAAACCAGCAATAATTTGAAAAATGCAGGTGGTTATGTTCCAGGTGTTCGTCCAGGTGAACAGACAGTAAAGTATCTGGATAATGTTGTTTCACGTACAACTGCGATTGGTGTGGCGTATTTGATTGTTGTTTGTGTATTACCGATTATATTGAATACGCATGTCGGTATGCCAGTTACAATTGGCGGAACCAGTGTGTTAATCGTTGCAGGTGTTGTTTTAGATACAATGAATCAGATTCAATCTTATCTGGTTGCAAAACAATATAGTGGTGTGATTAAAAAGGCACAGAAGAAGGGACGTTTCCGCGGATAGGTTTGGCGGAAATAAAACAAGATTTGACTTTTGCTGAATTTTGTATAAAATTATTCGGCAAAATAAAATGGCTCGCGATAGTGAGTTTTTAGGGTGCAGGGATTAGGTGGACTGAGACCTGCGAAGAGTAAAATAAAAAGGAAAATAAAAAATGGCACGTATAGCAGGTGTTAACATTCCAAGTGAAAAGCGCATTGAAATTGCGTTGCAGTACATTCACGGTATTGGGCCAGCAAAATCGGCACAAATCGTACAGGCTTTGAAATTGAAAGACGGACTGCGCGCAAAAGATTTGACAGACGAGGATGTTATCAAAATTTCTAATTATATTGAAGAAAACTTTAAAGTAGAAGGTGATGTTCGTCGTGAAGTTACAATGAACATCAAACGTTTGCAGGATTTGAAGGCATATCGTGGTATCCGTCACCGTAACCGTTTGCCGGTTCGTGGCCAGCGTACACAGACAAATGCACGTACACGCAAGGGTAAGCGCGTGGTAGTTGCTGGTTCTGCAACAAAGGGTAAGTAAATTTAATATAACATCACATCTGCTTGTTGTTGACGCGCTTATGTAACTTCTGTACACTTCGCTTGTCAACAACCGCGCATATGTAATGTTCTCTTAAATTTAAGAATAAGGTAGAGATTAACACCATAGTTAATTGAAGACATCAAAAAAAGGTTAAATAAAATGGCTGTATCAAAAGCTAAGAAAAAAGTTGTAAAAAAAGTATCGCATGGCATTGCACATGTTGTTGCGACAAATAACAATACACGTATCACAATTACAGATCAGTCGGGTGCTGTGTTAACATGGGCAACCGCTGGGGCAAATAATTTTAAAGGTGCAAAAAAGTCCACACCATATGCGGCAACAATTGTTGCGGACGCTGTTGGTAAAAAAGTCGCCGAAATGGGTATGAAAACAGTC
>CAJGDN010000051.1 GCA_904502245.1 uncultured Alphaproteobacteria bacterium
ACAGAATAACTAATCGAACCATTGGTATTATATTCACGTTTTAATGCCTTATCCGTGGTACAGATTGTCTTTGGCAATTTCTTGGTCTTGACCGCATTCATCAAACGCTGATAGCCCGGACCCGTCACCGCACAATACTTAAACCGTTCAACACCTGTATTATCCTGTTGCATATACTTATTATTAATCGCAAAATCTGGTGCATCCTGGGAAATAATACGTTCCAGCGTATCTAAATCCAGCGTTGTATCACGACGGCTGCTGCGACGACCAAATATCGCAACCGATTCCAATGCCGATGTCGCACAACCAACGCGAATTAACTTGTCGCCTTCTTCGGCTTCATCAATCCATGCACGCAAGACCGGCTCGTTATCGCCACTGCCACCAATTAATTCTGTTAGTGTACATCTGGCATCATCCTGGGGCGGAACAATCATACCAACAGTACATTCCATACCACCCTTGACCGCACCAATTGCTATGTCTTTTTTGCTGTTATCTTTATAAATCGTCCCCTTGACCGAACGCCCATTTGGACACGTTTCTGTTGAATATACACCTTGTTGATGCTCCTGACCATTTGATGCCGTACACAGGAACTTTCCCCACTGATTACACGCACCACTTAACATCATAATAACATCCGACACATCAGCACCAACCGCCAATGCCATCTCTAAAGCTTCATAAACTTCATCAACAATTGTATCATACGGCTCAAAGAAACCCATTGCCTTTTGTTTAAACATCTTGACGCGTTTGGGTCCCGAACAGTTATTTCCGCGCGTATCACACCCGGCATATGTAAATATATTCTGCATTGTTGCATTCAGCTGCTTTAATGCGACATCTGCATTTTCAATTTTTGATAAAATCTGACCTGTAATTTTCTGGCGCGCTAACACATCTGCACCAACCCCCTGCTCGGCCGCCTGAATCTGTGCATTGGTCAAGCCCATATTATCCTGCATCGTGGTTGCATTCACCGCATTTGCCTGGGCTGCTGCTGCTGCCTGGGCCTGGGCAGTCAAGGCTTTTTGTTCTTCTAATGCATCCTGCAATTGCTGCATCTGCGCAGCGTTTTGTTGTTGCATATCATATTGCATCTGTTGCATTTGTTGCTGCATCTGTTGCAGTTGTGCGTTATTCTGAGCTGCAGCTGCCTGGGCGGCCGCATTTTGTGCAACGATTTGTTGTTGCTGAACCTTGGCGTTTGCATCTGCAACAATTTGCGCAGAAATAAATTCAACCAAATCATTGCCATGCTTTTTACATGTTTCATTACTATTAACACAGCCCGCCACAATCGTACGCGCAATATCCATTGTCGTACAACCTGCACACTTTGGCTGTGCACAACGCAAAATCAAGGAATTACAATTTCCAAAGTCAGCCTTTGGCTTTCCCCCAACAGGTCCCGTTGCCTGGGTACGACTGTTCATCATTTGATTCCAATTATTGTTATTTGTGGCACCACTGTCTCCATTCCATGCGGTCAAATTACTACCCGCGGTTGTTGCAACATTCGCACCCGCGACGCATGGCATCACGAACATAACCATCAATAAAATTTGTTTCAGCAATTTCATATTCTCTCTTATAGGTGATTTTAACATAAAATCAAATCATATAAAAGACAAATTTTTCACTAACACAAACAAAAAAAACCTACAAATTTAAATCTGCAGGGGTAAAAATTATTTTTTTTCACCTAATAATTTTCCTTTGATAATGTCTGCAAACACCATTCCTATAAATGCACCAAAAATAACATCCGATGGCCAATGCGCACCAATTGCAACACGGGACGCACCAATAACAATTGCCAGTGTCCATGTCAACGCCTTGAACCGTGGCGCCAACATACCAATCATAACCAGGCCCGCAAAACTAACCGCGGTATGTCCTGACGGCATTGAATTAAACGCCCAGTCCAATGATGGCGGAAAGAATCCTGTCATATCCAACGCCTCAAAGAAAATTGGTCGTGCACGCCCAATAAATGTTTTTAAAATTTTTGCAATAATACCTGCGCCCAAAACACTGTAAAAAATCAAGAATGCATTATTTGTCTTGGTCTTTGCAAAAAAGTTTTTCACATAAACAACTGGGTTCTTTTTACCAACTGGATTTAAAAAATCACAATCTGTATTAACACACTTTTTTGCACAAAAAACCAATGCAGCAACAAACGATGCAACAATCCAAACCTTGGCTGCAAAGAAAACATCAAACCACGCCCACAACGAACAGTCCAATTCACGCATCAATACAAACAAAGGTTTATCAAACCAGAAAATCCCCATAAATACCAACACCCCGGTTATCAATGCTGCCACACCCATTTTATGCCACTTAATCTGATTGTCTTTTGTTAAAAACATACCCACACCCCTTGTTATATATTATTCTGCAATCAACCTGTTATAAACCTTGGCATCTGTTAAAATCTTGACCGCAACAGCCATCGCCAATGCATCTTCATCCACACCACTAGTTATAACCGGACAACCCCGACGAATATCTGCCGGATTAATATCAGTTATCTTATTAAAATCCTGGGCATGAAAATCGTTATTTATAACATTCAAGAAAAAAGCATCCTGGTGTTGACGACTGCGAATATTTGACAGACACACTATCGGGAACACACCACGACCATCAATCGCACGTCCCTGCCCGGTCTTGATTGATTTGTTTAATAATTCCAATGCTCCACCATTACTTAAATCAATCGTTGATGCAATTCGCGCCGCCCCAGCGGTTGGTGTTCCAACCAAAACACCACGTTCATTTTCATAGAACGCAGAAACAATTGCTTCGGCCGTCCCCCGCGTCATATTAGACATTAAAACAACCACTGGCGCATCTGTCACCGCCGCACCACCCGGAACAACTTCTACCTCATCTCCGGCTGTTTCAACGATACGCATAACTGGGTTTGCCCCAATAAACAATCCCGCAAATTTTGCGGCCGCACGTTCATCATCACCGGTTGATGCACGTAAATCCAAAACAATTCCCGACACATCTGAATAACGCGCCAAAGCTTCATTAACGATTTGAACCGCACCATCTGAAACCTTGTGCACAACAACTTCTAACAAACCACCTGTTTCCGAATCAGTTCGATGAACAATATCTGCATCTGCCAAGATTATTGTTGCACGGCGCAAAACGACGTCTTTATTTCCAGACGGGGTTAATAACTTTATTTTTGATGTGCCTGAATTAAATCCTGTCATAACATCCGCCAATTCAGAATCCGTCATATCACGCACATCACGCCCATTTATCTGGGCTATTAAATCACCTGCACTGATACCAGCAGTATCCGCAGGCGCACCTTTGTAAATTCCTGTTACACGGAAATTTCCACGATTATCACGTCCACCCTCAATACCGACACTGGTCAGGATTCTGCCATCTTCAGCAATTTCTGCGGCCTTGGAAAAGATATAACGACCATTTTCATCAACACCACGCATCAGACTGTCCAGCACAACCTGATACATTTCATTTTCGGTTAAATTCCTCAGATACGCATCATTTTCGCGCATTTTTAAAATCAAAGCAGTCGTAATTTCACCAAAACCATTCCAATCCTTTGGTTCAGGGCGCGGGTAATTTGCAACAATAGAATCATTCCAAACCAAAACGACACGCTCGTCAGTTGCTGCAATATGCGCAGATTTATTCAGATTTTCCAGACTTTCGATTGCCACATTCAGGCTTTTTCCGCCCCAATTAACCCCATCTAGTTTCTCATAAATTTCTGCAAAATTTTTGGACACCTCAAAAACATTCAGCCCCCCCTGAACAGGTTCATCCTCAAAGAACAAATCACTGGCACCACATGGCATTACCCCCAGGGCAATCGTTATATAAACCAAGAACTTTTTTATTCCCATTTTTCCTTTCCCCCCTGTTGATAATGCCACACAGTTTTATTATTTATCAGTATCACGCAAATTAAAGTGATACAGCATAATATTTGATACGTACATACTGGTAAATGTACCCATAATTACACTGAATCCCATTGCATATGCAAATTCACGTAATAACTGACCACCAAATATCGCCAAACCAATCATCGCCAACAAAGTCGAAACACTGGTCAGCATTGTACGACGCAACATTTCATTTACAGACAAATCAATCAAATCCCCCATTGGCATTTTGTGATATTTTTTCACATTTTCATCAATTCGGTCATAGTTAACAATTTTATCATTAATAGAATAACCAATACCTGTCAAAATAACTGCAATTGCTGTCTGATTAAATTCTAATCCTGTAATTGAAAAGAACCCAAACATCAACATAAAGTCCAAGAATAATGAACAAAATGCACCAACCGCATATCCACCTTTGTATCGAATCCAAACATAAATCGCCATCATGATAAACGCGAACAGAATTGCCAAAATACCACCCTGCACCAATTCTGCACCAATTTTTGGACCAACAATTTGAACCTGTTCATACTGAACATTATCGCCCAGGATATTTTTAATTTCTGTTACACGTTCATTTTGTTGCGCGTCACTGGACCCCTTTGGCAAACCAACACGAATCAGGATTGCATTTCCATCAACCGTTTGCAATTCTGGATTAAATTCATTCAGCGCACTGCGCATCTGTTCAATACCATAATCTTGAACGATTGGCTTAACCTCCATCGCGATACCGCCCGAAAAGTCGATACCATAATTCAACCCACGCACCAACAATGACAATATCGACATCAGGATTAAAAATCCCGATACGATATACGACACCTTACGATATTTCATTATCTGCAATTTCATAATACTTCCCCTTTGCATTATTGATTCTTACCACCGACAAAGCCGATTTTTTTATTCTTGCCATTCATGTACCAATCAACCAACACACGTGTCAGCCATACGCACGTAAACAACGTTGTCAAAATACCAATAGACAGCGTTACCGCAAATCCACGAATTGGCCCAGCACCAAATTGGAACAATACCAACCCACAAATCAATGAGGTCAAGTTACCATCTAAAACCGCCTTAATCGCACGTTCAAACCCCAGGTTTGTTGCACGTAATGTTGGCGTTCCAGATTTTACCTCGTCACGGATACGTTCAAACGGCAACACATTTGCGTCAACCGCCATCCC
>CAJGDN010000052.1 GCA_904502245.1 uncultured Alphaproteobacteria bacterium
AACGAGGTTTAATATGTAAACCTACTACCTGTCTAGGATATGCACTTTTGACTTAGTCAAAGTTTGGATATTCCAAATTCAACTGTCTGCACATCCCTTCTTGAATTTTTGATGAGCTGCTTTTATTCACAATGTTTGCGTGTTTTACAAGAACCCGTTTCATACCGTTCGTTCCGTAAACCGCAGAATTTCAGGGGTTGAGTTTCTTTTTGTTTTGTTGTCTCAACTTGAAAGCCTGCATAGTATGTGCTCAAACTCTGAAAAAGTCAAGAGGATTTTCAAAAAAAATTTAAAAAAATTCTAAAAAACTTTAAAAACCCCAGAAATCCGCCATTTTTTTCTTTAATTTTTTTTCATTTTTTTTACTTAACTGCACTATAAATGATTCGTGCAGGTGTTTTTTTGATTCGGAATGATGTTTTTACCCCTGTTTAAACGTCTGCGAATCGTCAAAAAAGCCACGATTCACTTAGAATCGGTATGCAAATCCTAATTTTACCATAGGATAAACACGTAAATCGGATAATTTTCGATTCGCATCATGTTCTGCACGCCCAACATCAGTATCCAGCGCAGCAATTGTAACCGGCGCCCACACACCTGTATCTTTATTATATATATATAGTTGCTCGTGCGGGATATCTAGGGATAACTTTGCAGACCGATTCGTAAATACAACACCGATATCTGCAAACAAACTGAGACCGCAAAACAGATTCCAATCAAATCCAGTTCCAAGATACGGACCATGATAACGCCAATCTATGGCAGCACTGCCATCAAATTTATTTCCGTTATAGTAATAATGATCACCTGCAAGGTAAAAATAGAAGCGCTGGGATGGCGCAGTGGATATTTCACCAAATATCGCCGCGTCAAGTTCTGCATTTCCCCACGCATAACCACCTGAGATGCGCCAGGCGCCGGCAAACGGATAATAATCCAACACAAACATTCCATGCCACGCATCAAATTTACCTTCGTCAATCTTGACACCATCACCAACATCACGTCCATCACGCATATACGAATCAATCACCGAATCGATTGCCGACTTTAGAGGGGCAGCACTTGCAAAATCGGCACGAATTCCAAAATGCGTTAAAAAATACCCATCATTTTCCGAATCGTAATACCCAAGCGCAACATTAAACCCAGATGTCGCAGATACACCAATACCAAGTTGCAAACCATGTGGAAAATTAGTTGCAGCGACAGACGGTACTGATATTAATAAAGATAACATTGTGATTATGCGCTTCATAATAATAATTATACGCAAATCCCCACGTTTAAACAACGGGCATAAATTCCGCAAAAAAAAGACCACCATTTGGTGGTCTGTCTTTTTTTAGAAACGATACATTATCCCAAGTTTTACAATTGGATAGAATTTTAAATCATCCAGTTCAGACTGCGCATCACGTAATGTATCTGCAACAACACCATCAACAACAGATTGCAAGTTCGCGCTTTCAACATTCTTCCATGCACCATCTTGATATATTTCCAAATTTTCAAACGGCACATTTAAATCCAGTTGCGCAGACTTATTCGTAAACACTATACCAGCATCCAAATAAATCTTGAAGCCGCCAAACAATCCAAAATCAAATCCTGTACCCAAATATGGCCCACGATAATCCCAATCAAATTCCGCCGTACCATTTACAGAATTTCCTAAATAACGGAATTTCGTATCCATCAATTCAAAATCATGATAACCAGCTTCTAATTCATCAACTGTCGCCGCAATGTTTGCAGACGCATTCATGTTACCCATATAATAACCAGCAGTTATACGCCATGGCCCAAGCAACCATGTATCACCAAACGGATAAAAATCTAATAATGCCGCAAAATGCTTGGCAGAAATTTTTGCACTGTCAATCGTCAGATTATCACCAATATCAATACCATCATCAACAATAGAATCAACAAAGTCATTTACCAATGACTTGATTGGTTTCGTTGTCGCAAAATCAAAACGCACACCAAATCTTTTCGCCCAGAAAGAATCAAAATCTTTGTTCATATAACCAACAAAACCATTCAGACCACCCGTCAGCGAAATTCCTGCACCAATCTGCACACCATTTGGAAATGCTATTTTTTCAGAATGTTTGACGTCGGCATATTCTTGTTTTAATTCAGATTTGATTTCTTCTTTGAATTCTTGTTTTAATTTTAATCTTTCTGCATCTGTAAGTTTGGGTTCCGTAAACTGCACATTCGCAGAGACATCAACAGAACTTCCTGTCGCAAAAGCCGGAAAAACAACAGCTGCCAGTAACGCAATAATGGATAACTTTTTCATAACCTTCCCCTTTTATGCAATGAACACATTCCTAGTATAATTGCTGCACCCAGAATCGACAAGAAAAAAAGATATTTAAAAACCTGTTTCAACAGACTGTTTTTTATGATATAATATTAGGCATGAAAACCAAAATATTTATTTTTTCGTCCCTGCTGTGCTTATGTGGGGCGTTCGGCGTTCACGCATCTGAATGCGTGGGCGAAGGCTGTGATGCACAACCAACGGTGTTTGAAGAATTTGAATATATGGAAATTCCACAAGAAACATGGATGGAATCCGATCCAAACGTTGCAACAATGCCGACACCACAAAATTATGTTGCACCAATTCAATTAGTTGCAGACAACCAAATCCCAATGCGTACAGTCAAGATGATTTCTGTAAAGCCTGTGCCAGAAGATACACGCCCTGCCCTGTGGGATGGCGTGCATGGACAATATGCTGGCGCAGATGGCGACAAAACTGTTGATTGGCGCGACGGTGTACCAATCTGGGATGAATCTATTAACAGTTATAAATACAAAGATTTCAGCGATTGGTACTTGAAACCAACACCTGAAATTTATGTTCGTGAAATATCAGCAGACGAAGCAGCATCAATTGATCCAGCAGAACTATACAAATTAAACATGGAAGATGCAGCCGCAACACGGGCACGTGTCGAAGAATTATTGGCACCAAAAAAACCGACTGAAAATCTGTGGTTTGCCCAGCCCGGTTCAGAACACATCGATATGAAGTTAACTAACCCAACCGCAACTGTTGCAGAACGGGTCGCTGTGTTTACACAAAACAATGAACAAATCGTCGAACCAAAACCAGAATACGTTGCCCAGGATATGACAGCAATCGTTGAACAAACATTTGGATTTGATGATGGATGCCCATTCGAAACAGAAACAGAATGTGAAATTTGGCGCAGAAAACCGATTATTCGTGAAACAGTCTCGCCACGCAGCAAAAAATTGCGTGATATTAACATGGCTGAATTTGTTGAAGTGGCACATTGCAACAAAGATATCGATGCAGCCGACCCTGTGGCGGCACCATTGCTGAATCGATATAAAATGCTGATGCGTTCCGCACAGGCATGTTGTACAGATGGAATGGCACACGCGTTAAAGCGTGCGGGTGCCAGTGATGGATTGATATATAAATTCTTGTCAGATGATGCAAACTTCTATGGTTTTGGGGCGCGCTGTCTGATGATGACGGATTATGACTTGGATAACAAGTATCCTAACACCGCAACAGCCGTGGTCGCAGCAGACGTTCGAAATGGATGCCTGTGCCGTGGCAGACAGTGGTTCAGCGCAATGCTGGCACCATTCCAGCAGGCATATGAGGCATTGCCAGAATTTAAGGACGCAAAATTTAATTATACATATCAGGATGGTCTGAAAAGAACTATTACAGTTTCGATTAATAACGACGTCCAGAACGTTTTAAAACAATTGGAACAATGTCCATAATCAAATAAAAAAACGCCCCAAACGGGGCTTTTTTTTATGGCATTGGGACGCCTGCGGTGGCTTCGCCCATAACCTTGTCAATCAATTCGTCTGCTTTTTGTTTTGCGTCGCGATACGCAGACAAAACAACCTGGGCAACAACATCCGCACCGTGCGCCAGAACAGTTGGATGAATTTTGATATTTAAAACATCGTATTTACCGGTCATATCAATAATGCATGACCCGTTTTCTGATACGCCTTTGATTGTTGTTTTACCTAATTGTTCTTGAGCATCAGCAACCTTGGACTGTAATTCCGCGGCCTGAGCCATTAATGCATCCATATCCATTTTATCCTCTCCCTGTTTATTTTTGTTTTTCTGCAATGTGCAACATTTGCAAAATTTTTGATGGCACACCACGCATTTTCGCAACATGTGGCTTTAATACAAGTGACGGAATGAAAGTATTATTTGTATATTGAACCAAATCGTTCAATGATATATCAAAAGCCTGAGACACTACCATGGGGACATAACGTAAATTTCCCGACGGCGTATCATGACGGGCCTGAAGTTCAACGTATTTCAGACTAGTATATTTCTCTTGCCACAATACCAAGCAAAAATTTTCTTCCAGATATTTTTTTAATCTTGGAACATCAGTGGCAGAACATTTTAAATGTTCCGCCCACTGTTTATCCGTCCAATTCAATTGTTCTGGTCTCATAAGGAATCAATCTTATTTCTTGATTTCTTCACCTGTTTTCTGGTCGATACCAACCATGGACATGCGTGTCTTGCCACGTTTGTCAGCACCCAGGTAACGAACATATACTGTATCGCCTTCTTTGATTTTTGTATCTTCAATCTTTGCAATACGTTCGCCGGTGATTTCAGAAATATGAACCATTGATTCAAAACCGTTCATGATTTTTACAAACAAACCAAAATCCTTCATGCCAGAAACTGTGCCTTTGTAAATCTGACCAACTTCTGGTTCGGCAACGATATCTTTGATACGGCGAATTGCTTCGTCTGCATCTTCTTTGGCCGTTGCCATGATTTTGATTGTACCATCATCTTCCAGGTCGATAATCGTGTTTGTTTCACGAACCAACGCCTGAATTACAGAACCACCCTTGCCAATTACTTCACGAACCTTGTCTGGGTTGATTTTCATTGTATATGCCTGGGGTGCATATTCTGAAACATGGTCGCGTGGCTTTTTAATCGCCTTTTCAATTTTACCCAAGATGTGCATACGGCCATCTTTTGCCTGGGCCAATGCGCGTTCCATAATTTCAAATGT
>CAJGDN010000053.1 GCA_904502245.1 uncultured Alphaproteobacteria bacterium
AATAGGCGGGCTTGGGGCATAGTTTAATGGTAGAACTCCGGACTCTGACTCCGTCAGTGTTGGTTCGAATCCAGCTGCCCCAACCAAGATAGATAAACCCGCCGATAAAGGCGGGTTTTTGTTTGTTTACTGACACTTTCGCCGAGTTCGAAAGTTAGGATTAAAAAAGTGGCAATTTTACGCCACTTTCGAACTAATTTACAATAATAACTATCTACAACCAACAAAAGCCCAGTTGTCTTCACCTGGTTCTTTTAACATTGTACGCATTGTATAATTTTCTTTACATAATTTTGTCCAACCAGGTTGATTAAAAGCAAATTCCACATATGTGTACTCTGGGTCTTTCGCCATTTCTGACACTTTTGTTTCATCAATTCCCGACCAGTCAACCCATTTGCCTGTTGGTTGAAGTGCTTTTACATCTTTTATCCATTCTTGACTAGAAGGACATTTATAAACAATGTGTGTAGATGTTGATGCTATTTTTTCACAACCATTCATTGTGTTTTCTATATCTTTAACATCAGAATTACATCCAACTAATGCAACAACAGGTAATATTAATAATAATTTTTTCATATTTTCTCCTTTTGCTTATGCTTAGATAATATATTATAAGTAGTGTGTTTTCAATATGTATTTAATAAATTTGCTAAATGCGATTTGCTTTTTAATTCATCAATCTCTTGCCCAATCTCAACCAATTCGGCTCGTGAATTGCACAGATTGCACAACCAGGATAGACAAACCCGCCGATAAAGGCGGGGTTTATTTTGTTTTGCAATATTTTGTACAGTCTTTATTGCACTCTGGTGTTGCATTATCTGCATCTGTAATAGTATCGGGTGTTGTGCGTTCTATATATTCAACAGATTCTTCAATTTCATTTAGTGTTATTGTATCTGAGGTTTTAAATGAAAAGGCTTCTTTTGAAAGCATAATTTGCGGAGTATCAGATTCAGCGTCATCAAAACAACCACACAAAAACGATACAGTAGTTGATGTTTGTATTGTTTTTCCATTTTGTTCAATTGTGGTAATATTTTTTTCTTGTGGCAAACATTTACCAACAACTGTATTGTTATCACATGCGCACAAACAAAATAAAACAGGTAAAATAAATATTTTTTTCATTGATTATCCTTTATATGAACGAAGTCATTATATTCCAATATAACATTATTTTTCAACTTTTTTAAATGCGTTAAAGTTCTTTTGTTCCTTTAATTTCTTTTACTATCCCCAACAATTCGGCTTGCAAATTGCACAGATTGCACAACCAAGATAAAATCAAAATGTCCCAACGGGGCATTTTTTATTTGTCAAAGCAATTGCAAAAAATATTTAGTTAGCATATAATTATAGATGAATCCAAAGGGATTTGGTATTCGGGGTCGTAAGAAAACCCATCAGAAAGTAATGCGGTGTGCCGCATTGAATCCGCAAAAACAATATTTGTGCACTTTTGTGGCAGGTATTGTTATAAACCCCGTCGTTTTGGTCGGGGGGCCGTCAGTTATAAAAACAGGGTTTCCCAAAGACTGGCGGGGTCATGCTTTCTGGTGATTTTCTTAACCCACCCGACCGCCAAATTTCGTTGGCGGCATATTTTTTTTAGTTTCAATAGAATTAGGAATCTTTTTTTTATTGAATATGAAAATAAGTGTGCTACGAATAAAAGCAATCCAATAATAGGATTTAATTGACGAAAGGAGAAGTCATGTCTAATACAAAACATTTGGCGGATTTGTTGAAAGTCTGCAGTATTTTGCCAGCCTTGGCAATCATGCCCGCAATGGCGGAGATTAATGTAGTGGAAGGTGATGGTACGCCTGTCGAGGTGCTTGAAGGGCAGATGGATCAGAAGGCCGATGGGGGGCGTATCTGGCTAAAGAATTTTACAGATGGTAAATATACGCACGATACTGAAAAACATACATTGGTATTAGAGGGTGACGAGAATGGAAAAATTACATTGTCATCTGCATCTGCATCTATTCAGAGCCATAACGAAAATCACACTGCGCCGTATGTTTCTATTGTTGGGGATAAAGATACCGTGTTAGATATGGTGACGACTGGATATGATACAAATTTATTCTCGCGCTTTGCACCGATGACGGTTGGTTCAAAAGAATCGGCAATTGGTATAATCAAACTGGTTAATGAAGCAGCGTATGATGCGGAACAGGGTGAGAGCGGTAGTTTGATTTATGTGACTGCTGGGAATAACTATGATGATGCAGGAAATCAGAAATTAGAAATTTATGGCGACAAGATTTCTATGAAAATCATGAATGATGAAGATACATTTGGTGATGCTATTACTGGAAATGAAGGTCGTTTGGATTTAGTTGCAAATGAATCTTTGGATATTGTTGGTAATATTCATGGTTATAATAATGTTTATGGTGGTCATTCTGATATGGAAATTAATATCAATCAGAACGATGGTAATACAGCCAAGACAACAATTACAGGTAATGTCAATGCCGCCCAGGGGTCTGCGGTTAATATTGGCCTGAAAGGTACGGGGTCATCAATCACGGGTGATATGTTGGTTAGTGCCGAGGGTACCAAACACCCAGGTGGGGTAATCAATCTGCAATTTGGTGACGAAGGAACGATAACAGGTAATATGACCGCCCAGGATCAGGGGGGGATTAAGATTACAGCCGGTGATGACTTTGATATCAAGGGTAATCTGTTTGCAACTGCAAAAGGTTCGTCAATTGATATCCAGGGGTCGGATATTGAAATTGAATCTGGCAATGTTCGGGCAGAACAGGATGCTGTTATCAATATTGGTACAGATTCTGCAGGGAAAATTGAGATTTCCAATGTAGATGATGATGCTTTGACGGCGTATAACAATGGAATTTTGAATATTGGTGGTGCAGATACAAAGTCTGTTGAAATTTCATCAGTTAATTGGAGTGGGGTTTATACCGCTTATAATTATGGCTATGCAGATAAAAGAAATTCTGTGACCAATATCAATGGTAAAAATATTGATATTTCTACCGAGGCAGACGGTTGGGGTGCGATCCATGTAGCAAGTAATAAGCTGGATGTTGATTATGCAAATGCGGCAACTGTAAATATTATTGGTGATAATATTAAAATTACAGCACCAGAAAATGGTGTTGAAGAGGGGATTGCGATTACTGCAATGAGCAAGGGTATTATCAACGTAGATGGTAATGCAACGATTCGTGCACAGAATGCAATTTTGGCACGTGGCGAATCCCAGGTTAATATTAATACATCTGGTGAAAATACTGTAAAGATGTTTGGCGATATTAACTTTAATTATGATAAGCCAACATCTGGTTCCAGCATTGATGCTTTTATTGATGTGACATTGGCTGGTGCGGATTCTGTTTGGACTGGAAATACTGTCGTGACTTATGACGATATGCCAGAAGTGGAAAAGTTAG
The DNA here is from genome assembly GCA_904502245.1 of uncultured Alphaproteobacteria bacterium. Lineage (GTDB taxonomy): Bacteria > Pseudomonadota > Alphaproteobacteria > Rs-D84 > Rs-D84 > Enterousia. The sequence continues at coordinate 3,444 of CAJGDN010000053.1, forward strand.
CGGTTTCAAATGCTAAACTGACTATGAAAGATGGTGCGGTTTGGAACGCAACAAAAATCACAGACAATAAAGCAAAAGTTAAGGGGCGTTATTATACAGCGTTAAATGACCTGATCATTGACGGTGGTACGGTTAATATCCAGGATACAGAACGTGGTATATTTGTTGATCGTATCGTTGCAAACGATGCAACGTTCGGTGGCGGTATGCTGAATGTAAATGAAAGCATTGATATTTCGGGTGACGCCGTGACAACATTTGGTGGCAATGTATTTGGTGCCGAGGGTGCAACCCTGACATTGGCCAGTGGTGCAACAATGGATATTGGTACATCAACGGTTAAGTTTGATACCATGAACATTGATGGCACGGTTGTTGCGTCTGTGACAAATGGTCGTCCATATGGTCATCTGTATGGTGATATTGTTGCCAGTGAAGACGCATTGCTGAAACTGAATGTCGGTTCGGTTGGCACATATAAAATCTTTGACGACGAAACCAATATGAAGTTGGATGCAGGTTTGGCATATAATGTTAAATATAATGACGAATATGCGGTTGTTGTTGAAACCAAGGCGGTTGAAGATTTGGCCAAAGATGCGGGTATTTCAACCCAGGCCGCCGGCGCAATTGCAGGTTTGACAATGACACAAGATCCAGCCCTGCAGAAAGTGTCTTTGGCATTGCAACAGGTGTTGAATAGTGGCGACGATGCAATGGTTGCAATTGTTGAACGCGAGACCAAAAAACTGAACCCAACAGATAAACCAGTAGCACAGGCCGCGGCATCTTCGGTTCAGAACCAGGTTCTGTCGTTGGCGGCGGGGCGTATGGCGGGCGGTATTTCCGTCGGTCGTGCCGGTGGTGATGAACGCAGCCAGGAAAACGGTTTCTGGGCCCAGGGTATGTTTAACAAGTCTAAGTTTGCAGATGAGTTCCACGGATATACACGTGGTATCGCATTGGGTGTAGATACAACAATTGACAAGACTTGGACCGTTGGTGGTGGTTTGGCATTCAATAATTCTGATGTTCATGCCGATGGTGTTGATACAGATATTGACAGCAAGACACTGTTCCTGTATGGCCAGTATAAGCCAAGCGAATGGTTTGTAAATGCAACCGCAACATATTCTATGTCTGAATACACAGAAAACAAGACGATTGCTGGTGTTGTGTATAATGATGAATATGATGTTGATTCATATGGTGCACAAATCATGGGTGGCTATGACTTTGCAACCGGAATCACAACCGAGGCAGGTCTGCGCTATCTGCATATTACCCAAGAAGCACACAGTTTTGCAAAAGAATTGGATACAGATTTCCTGACCGGGGTTGCGGGACTGAAATATGCGTTCGCAATTGAAAACGATTGGGCAATCCAATTGCGTCCAGAACTG
>CAJGDN010000054.1 GCA_904502245.1 uncultured Alphaproteobacteria bacterium
CAATTCACGTGACTTTTCCGCGTTAAACTGCTGTGCCGACACCTCTACATCACCAACATTTAACAAAGTATTATCACCGGCAACGCCACCAAAAATCCATTCAGCAACGCCCCAACCAACGAAAGAAAAAGCCAAAATACCGATTAAAATCTTGGCAATTGGTTTTTCTGATGCATTTCTTAAATATTCTAGCATTTGTTCCCCTTTTGCGATACCATAGCAAAACGACATAATAAAATGCAATTAAAAAAAGGGGATTTTTCAATGAAAATTATTGCAGGAAACTGGAAAATGAATGGAACGCGTGCGGGGTTGGATTCTATGTTGCGTGATTTGGAAAATGTGGAAACCAATAACACCATTATTTTGTGTGTGCCATATACTATGTTGCGTGCGGGAAATACGCGTGTGGCAATCGGTGCCCAGGATGTAAGTCAGCACACCCATGGGGCATATACGGGATCTGTTTCCGCCCAGATGGTTGCGGACACGGGTGCAAAGTATGTGATTGTTGGACACAGCGAATGTCGCCAGTATAATGGCGATACAAATGATACCGTTCGTCAAAAGGCGGAATTGGTTTTGGCAAATGGCATGATTCCAATTATCTGTGTTGGTGAAACAATGGATGAAAAGCAGGCCGGCAAGACCATGGAAATAATTGAATCTGGGGTTCGTGAATCTGTGCCGACGGATGGTAATGGGGCAATTGTTATTGCATATGAACCGCGATGGGCCATTGGGGCGGGTTTGACGCCGACGGCGGATGAAATTGCGTGTGCGCATGCTTTGATTGCGAAAACGTTGGGTGATATGGGAATGGCGGGGACGCCGGTTCTGTATGGTGCGTCGGTCAAGGGGTCAAATGCAGCCGAGATTATGTCAATTCCAAATGTTGATGGTGTGTTGGTTGGTGGGGCGTCCTTGAAAAGTGATGATTTCATACCTATAATAACCAGTGTGAAATAATTATATAGTATGAAAAAAATGGAAAATAGCATGAATAACGAAGATAAAGAAGTCAAGGTAGAGGCGGTATCTGTTGAAGATGCGCCGGTTGTGGATGCGCCACAGCAGGAATCCGAGGTTGAAAAATTAACCGCCCAGTTGGCGGAAATGAATGATAAATATCTGCGTATGGCGGCGGAATTAGAAAATACACGTCGTCGGGCGGCGTTGGATGCGGAATCGCGTGCGCGCGTGCGCTCGATGTCGGTTGCGGAAAAAATCCTGCCGGTGATGGATGCGGTGGATGCGGCATTAAAGCATGCACCCGATGATGCGGGGATTCAGTCAATGGCGCGTGCGCTGGAATCTGCGTTTGCCCAGATTGGCATCACAAAAATTGAATCTGTGGGTGAATCATTAAATCCAATGTTTCATAATGCAATTCAGGTTGTGAAAAGTCCAGACCATGAATCCAATACAATTGTCGAAGAAATGCAGACCGGTTATATGTTTGGGGACACGGTTCTGCGAACGGCGATGGTTGTGGTCGCAAAATAAAATACAGCCCAAATATCGGGGGCCACAAAATCAAAATTTTGTGGGTGATAATGGGCGGTTGGTGTGATAATCTGTGTCGCACCAGATTTTTGTATTGCGTCAATTATGCATATTTTGTATGATACTCTGGAAGGGAGTAAATATTGCGCACAAAACGGTTTTTTTTATCGATTTTTATTGGTGCACTTGCGTGTTTTGCCCCCGGTTTTGTACGTGCAGATGATTCTGGTGACGCAGATGAACAGGGGATTGAAACTGTGCTATTCGAACCAGATGAAGAAACAATAAACATATACAATATGATCAGTCGACTGTCTTGGTGTCCATCAAAAAATCCAGATAAAGCTGAATTATGTGAACTTATTGAAAAATTAGAATCATTGGAATCGGAATCCCAAGAAAATATTGACAAATTGCGTGAAAATGCCCAGGCAATGAAGGATAAGGAACAATCACTTGAAAATCGTATTTTGGGTGCGACGGGTATGGCAACTGTTGGTATTGGGGGGATGATGGCGGCATCTGCCTATGCCGAACAACAGGCAGACCAAGATGCAGAACAGGCTATGCGTGCATATCTTGCTACATTTACTTGTAACTATGGTGATAACAAAAATGTTCGTGGTGGTGAAAAAAACATAGAATTACCCGGCGCAAATGAATTAGTCAACCTGCATACAGAATACAAGGCACTGGTTGCTTCATTAAAGGAACGTAAACTTGCGCTGGATTTGCCCCCGGGCATCGAATCGGAAACGATTTTAGACAAGGCCGATACAAATTTATATGACGACATAGGTACTGGTATAACAAGTGGCGCATTCGCATCGGTGTCGCGGGCTATTTTGGATCCAAATGGCACAGATGCGGAACAATTAGCACAGCAAAGCGAAAAAAGTGCACAAAACCTAAAAACAGGTCTGATAACGGCTGGGACGGGGGCGGTTGCAACAATGGCGGCTAACTATGCAATTAATCATGACAACAAAAACAAATCAGATGAATTGTTGGCTGCGCGTCAGGATTTAAAGGCAAAATACAAAACGGTTACAAATAAAATAATTGATGAATGTAATAAAATTATTAAAGAGCATAAAGACCTTGTAGAAGAGATTAGGGGTAAGTATAAGAATAATAAAGAAATAGACGAGTATATAGCCGATGTTGACAATGCCAAAAACATTAAAGACATTTCAGAAATAATAACAAGCCCATTTTGCCGATGAGATACCTATTAAAAAATTTTATTGTTTTTATTTTAACCTGTTGCATGACAACATGTGTGTGTTGCGCAAACAATGGTACCCAAAAAGAGATAGAAAAAAGAGAAGCGTTTAAAATTACTGTAAAAGATCATAAAGGTCTCCCTGTATCAGGGCTTAAATTAAAATTCAAGTATGGTAAAGCTATTGCAGAAACCGATGACGATGGTCTTGCCATGTTTAAAGATCAATGTGACCCATTACTTAAACAGGCAGACGAAGACGAAAGAGGAAAGATCGGACTATACGTTCTGCTGACCGATCCAAAGGAGAGATATAAACCATGGACTGGGGCTCTGTGGATTCGCAGAAACAGTGGTTGTGATAGAAATATACAGCTGGATGAAGGCGATATGAATCAACCATATAAAAAACGTATACGAGCGAATGAGATGAGGAAGAGCTTGGATGGTTTGGCTTTAGATGGTGCAGGAAATCTTCTATTCTATTCCGTTTGCCTGAAAAAACCCAAACTTCCAGTCAATATGACGGGTCAATGTGTCGATATATTCAAAGGTGTTAACACTCAATACGAACCAGCTGTTGCATTGGCGCAGGCATATGTTTATGAAAAAGTTGGGCCTGAACACAAAATTGAATGTCAGAAAACTTACCAAACATCCAATAATGATGATTATTTAGCCTGCACCTCTAATATGCTCTCACACGTATTTGAGTTTCAATTTGAAGATCTTACTGAATCTTTTGATGCAACTATTCAATATGACACACTTGAGGGGTTATGCACAATATACGGTGGTACATTTTCTTTTACTGATGATCGCCGCCTGTATTGTTACAAGGATAAATGGGACCAAACGCAACAATTGTGTAATAAAATAGCAACAGTTTCATCAAGGTTCGCTATCAGTGCAGCATTTGCAAAGAATACAAATCGTTGTTACATTGATTTAAAAGCAAAAGGTTCTAATGACACACTAAGCACTTATGATGGCTTAGATCCGTTTGTTTTCCAAAAATATCAAACAAAATTTGATAATTCAACCAAGGTACTGATAGGTCAATACGTAGAATCTAAATTAGGAAGTGACTTTGAATCTTTACAATGCGCATATATGGCAAAACGTTATCATGGTTCGCGAGTTGTTCGTGGCACATACGACGATATCATAGAATGTGAATTATGGGTACGTAGCAAACAAGAACCACAGATAATAGAATTTGTATTTGATGACCTGAGTGAATCAAGTAATATTACCAGCCAAGGCGACAAATCAAAAATGACATGCTTGGTAAATGACGGGAGGTATGTTGCTGGTCGATG
>CAJGDN010000055.1 GCA_904502245.1 uncultured Alphaproteobacteria bacterium
AAATAATGGTATGATGTTGTCATAAGATTTGCTCATCTTGCGGCCGTCCAGTCCCGGGATTAAACCGATGTCTGCACCAATCACCGGTTCGGGCAACTTGAATGTATTGCCGTATGTGCGATTAAAATATTCCGCGATATCACGTGCAAATTCAACATGCTGTTTCTGGTCAGCGCCAACGGGAACAATATCTGAATTGTACATCAAAATATCCGCCGTCATTAAAACAGGATATGTGTACAACCCCATATTAATACCCGCATCAACATCCAATCCCGCAGCCAGGTTTTTATCCATTGCCGCCTTGTAAGAATGGGCGCGGTTCATCAGCCCCTTGGGCGTGATATTCATCAGTAATGTGTTCAACTGGTAAATTTCATCTATATCAGATTGCCGGAATAATACCGCATTTTCTAAATTCAGCCCCAACGCCACCAACAGCGCGGCAATTTCGTACGTGTGTTGCCGTATTTGGGACGCATCGTGTATAGTATTCAATGCATGCAAATCCGCAATAAACATAAAAGTCTTATGCGTATTTGAACGTTCAATTAGTGGCTTTAACGCGCCAACATAATTGCCCAGGTGTGGCATACCCGTGGGCTTGATACCCGTTAAAACAATTTTATCTGTGTTTGACATAATATGTACCTTTTCTTGCATATAATTTTAATGAATTTTTCGATAAATTAAAAGCCCAAATTTATATAATCACCGGGACCAGCGCATAAAAACATATCAGGCGGCAACGCGCCAACAATTTACATATGAAAAGATAATATTTTTAATACTCATTAATTACATTATACTGCTGTCCTAACAAAAAGCAACAATTAGATAAAAATCCCGCCAAATGGCGGGGATTGTTTAGTCCAGATTCTTTAGCAAAATATCTTTCATTTCATTTGGCATCATGCCCGTCGACGAATAGCCACAGTCTACATGGTGCACCTCGCCTGTGACGCCGGATGACAGGTCGCTGAACAAATACATAGCCGCACCCGATACATCGTCCAGGGTCATATTACGACGCAGCGGCGTTGTTTCCGCGTTCAGGCGCAACATAGCCTTGAACCCACCAACCCCACTGGATGCCAGGGTCATAATTGGACCCGCACTGATTGCATTGACGCGAATACCGCCCTGCCCCAGATCGGATGCCAGATAACGAACGCTGCTGTCCAGGGCTGATTTCGCAACACCCATAACGTTATAATTTGGAACAGATTTTTCACCGCCAAAATATGTCAGGGTCACAATACTGCCCCCGTTGGTCATCAATTTTGACGCGCGACGTGTCAAATCAACCAATGAATAAACCGAAATGTCCATTGTATTCTTGAAATTATCACGCGTAGTGTCCGCATAGCGACCGGTTAATTCATTCTTGTCCGAAAACGCAATCGCATGCAACATACCGTCAAGATGTCCCCACTCGGCCTCAATCTTATTAAACAAATCGTCCAGTTGTTCGTCGTTTTGCACGTTACATTCCTGGACAAACTTGGCACCGATTGATTCCGCCAATGGACGTACACGCTTTTCCAGTGCGGGCATTGCGTATGGCATTGCAACATCGGCCCCCATATCGTGCGCACGTTTGGCAATTGCCCACGCCATAGACCAATCATTGGCAACACCCGTTATCAAAATCTTTTTACCCTTTAATAACATTTGTGATTCCTTTTGTTATTCTTATTGGACGTGTTGAAATATAGCAAGAAAACACAACAATCGCAACAGGTAAAAAGTTTTTTGCGCCCTATTCCGTTGCTTCATGCGATTGACGGTCGCAAATGGCGCCAAAATCCGCCATTGACATTTGCTGTTCATTCAAAACCTTGGTAATAGTGCGCAGGGACGGGAATCGCGATTTGCCAAACGCATCGCAACGTTTGCTTTTGTTAAAAGTCGTGGCATCCAACCCACAATTGATTGCCATTCTGGATGGACTGACGTTATTTTCACGCGCGATTTCGTCAATCGCATCCCAGATATTGTCATGGGTTATCATGATGCCCCCTTGCCCTGTTTTATTAGTGTTAAACTGAATGGCAATATTGTGTATAAAATCACAATTTTTATCAAGCATTTTTCATAGGTTAATTTTCTTATTTTGTGCGGTTTTTGTGTTTTATGTTCTAGTTTTTTTGTTTTTTTAAACAGCAATTCGCGTAAATTAGATAAATTTATAGGATTTTACCCAGAAAATTCCGTACGTTGACGATTTTTGAATTGTTGGACATTATTGACATCGGAACTAAAAATCACCGCCCGAATTGGACGGTGATTTTTGTGGAACAGGTCAATTAGCAATGGTTGGTTCCCCAAACTACTTACCACCAGTACCACAGGTACTTGGTGTGGATAACGTTGTTCTCAACGCATTAGCCGCATCCATAGCCGGAGTGGTCTTACCGTCAACAGAGCACGATCCAACCGAATTCAAAGCCTCGTTAAATTAAGTAACCAACGTACCCTTGGTTACAACTTCAAGGCCATCCAATTCATCAGACAACGAAGTCTTGGTTACTACATCAGCTGAATTAGCCTTGGTCGCTAAGCCAGCCAATGCACTTGTGGCATTGGTTGATGCTGTATTAGCCGTGTCCTGCGCAGCATTAGCCGCACTCAATGCACTTGTGGCATCGGTTGATGCTTTATCAGCCGCTTTGCGAACTGTCCTCAGGGCACTTCCCAACGAGCTTTTTTCATCATCTATATCATTTGCACTCAAATAGTTCTTCTTTGCCAACGTGGTCTCTAATTCATTAGACAAGTTTTCTGATTTAACATATGTACGATCAAACCCATTTACTGTGGTGTTCAATGCGCTGAATGTGCTATTTTGGCTTAAAGTCTCTCCAAAATTGGTAGCTGTTACAAAGATTGATTTACCGCTGGGGTCTTTCAAGTTACCAATATAATATTCAGACTCTGAATTCTGCATCTCAGCAATGACCTCTGATGGTATCTTCTTGGCATTTTCTGTCAGGTCGGCAATATCACCCTCTACTGCGGTTAATTTGTCACCAGTTACAACCAACGGTTTTTGACCTGTACTGTCTTTCCAGTTACCAATATAATATTCAGACTCTGAATTCTGCATACTTGTAATGACATCTGATGGTATCTTCTTGACATTTTCTGTCAGGTCGGAAATATCACCCTCTACTGCGGTTAATTGGTCACTGGTTACAACCAACGGTTTTTTAGTTACACTGTCTTTCCAGTTACCAATATAATATTCAGACTCTGAATTCTGCATCTCAGCAATGACATCTGATGGTATCTTCTTGGCATTCGCTTTCAGATCGGAAATATCACCCTCTACTGCGGTTAAGCCATCCTTGGTCGCATAGGTATTGCCAAGGTCTTTTATCGCGTTTTCTGTGTCAATTACGCGCGTTGTTAAGCCTTCTACCGTATCACCCAAACCTGATAAAACACTGCTTGTAAAATTTTCATTATTTACTAAGTCAGCTGCTACACTATCACTAATATTGGCAAGCCTACC
>CAJGDN010000056.1 GCA_904502245.1 uncultured Alphaproteobacteria bacterium
CAATGAATGCCAGAAGAAACGATCTTTGTCAGCCTTGTGACCAGATAATGCAACCTTGTCCGCGTTGATGATGATAACATGGTCGCCACAATCCATGTTTGGTGTCCATGTTGGCTTATGCTTGCCACGCAGGATGTTTGCGGTATATGCCGCCAAACGACCCAATGTGCAATCAGTTGCGTCAATCAGATACCATTTAGCATCTAATTCGCACTTTTTTAACGATTTTGTCGCTGCCATTTTATGTTTTCCTTATGGTTTTATAAATTAAAGCGCGCATATTATGCCCCACCCCCGCAGAAAAGTCAAGAAAAATCGTTGCGGTATTATTATACCGTATAAAAATATAAGTTTGCATTGTTCGGGGCTTTGTGCTATAATTCTTGTGAATTCAATGGGATTGGGTTCAGGGTTGTAGAAAACCCTTATCGTGTATGGGTGGTGTTTTATCGCCACTCATGTTTATACAAATTCCCCCCGATAATGATCGGGGTGTCGGTGGCTATACAATAGACATATGTCAAAGGCTATCGAAGTCATTACACGATATGATTTTCTAACACCCCGATCGTCAATTTCATTTGGCGATTATTTTTTTATTAAGAAAGGGGTAAAAAGATGAGTAAAAATACAAAACCACAAGTTCAACCGGGGGACAGGGTTACCTTTAATGACCGTGGGCAAATTGCAACGATTATGAGCAAAGACATATTGGGCAAACGTACGATTACACAATATGACGAACATGGGCATGCAATTGTATCACAGGATTTGGGTAAAGATGACGTTGTTAATTTTCATAATGGTTATATCGCCAGCATTATAAAGTACGAGGAAGGAGAGTTTGGTGCACTTTTTGGACCGACTGGTATGAATGAAATTCAATACGGTGAAAATGGTCGTATGTTGTCGTCTGTGCATAAGGTAAGAGTGCGGGACCGTTTTGGTTTGCAGAATAAACCCGGTAGTGGCAAGTGGATGACGACAGACAAGACGACCTATTATGACAATGGTCATGTTGCCACACATACCACATATCAACAACGAACCAGGAATTTTGGACGTGGTAATGCAGATAGTTTAGATAATTACTTGCATGGTACAGATAGGGACGAAACAGATATTGCGGAATCTTTTATATCTTCGATTGAGCAAATGGATGAAAGCGGCAAGATTTTATTGTCTGTGCAACTGCATGAATTTGACGAGGTTAATTATCATCCAACTGGTCGTGTTGCATCAATCTTGCGCAAGGATAACGATAACAATCCCAAATCCATGACGTCTTATGATGATATGGGACGAATTTTGAATCAGATGGTTTATCAAGATGGCAAGGTTATTTCATCGGTTGACTATGTTGATGGAAAACCTGTGTCCAATGTCCAGCAAGGCAATGAAGAATATCAAAATATCTTTGAACGGGCCGGTAAGCGTGTCCAAGAAAAGAACAAGGACGAAAGACCGATTATAACCCCTATTCTGCCCATAGAAGAAATAATTAGTAACCAAAAGGATTAAATATGACAATTAATGAAGCAGCACAAATACTGGGGATTCCATTAAATGCAACCCGGGCCCAGTTAAAAAAAGCATATCGCGCGCTATGCATGCAATATCATCCGGACAAAAATCCAGATGATAAACATGCCGAAGAAATGTTTAAAAAAGTTAATGAAGCAAATCAAGTCTTTTTAGAATATCTGGAACGCGATGGAAACACTAATCAAAGCAATGGGGAAAATCGTGCTGGTCAATCCAGCAGTGGGGGTACGCGACCAGGTTCTGGTGGCGGTGCGCGCCCTGGCGCAGGGACTGGCGCGTCGGGGACGCGTCCCGGGAATAATAATGGCGGTGGCGCGGGGCGTACGGGTTCTGCCGGTACGGGTGCCAATGTGAATATAGATTCGATTTTACAAACACTTTGGCAAAAATATCAACGGGCCAAGCGTGACCATGAAAACTTTATAAATGGCGAATTGGCTGTGACGCGTCAAAAGGTGAAAGAAACAGAGGCTAAGTTAGTACAGGCAGATAACCTGGACAAGAAATTGGGCTATGTGCAAACGTTGCAACGGTTGCTGATGCAAGAAAAAATGCAGGTGGCGCGGGCTGTGATGCTGGCCAAAATGGCGAATATGTATCTGAAACAGTATGAAGATGCCGCCGCCAGATTTAATCGTAAAAATCAACAAGGGGGCAGATGATGACTAGTTTTATAACATGGCGAGCTAGTGATGTAGAGAAAGCGATTTTTAATTTGTTAAAGCAAATGTTGCCAAATACAAAACTGCAAGATTTCGAAAAAAAACCAAATAGTGAGATTAGAGAGATAAAACCACCACGTGATGGGATTGCGTATGTGGGTGAATATCTAATGGAAATGGCTATGACGGGTATACCTGGTATGCTCGGTTCGTCCGACAAGATAAAAATTGAACAATATTGGAACAAGGACGGGAATTGTATTGGTTTTATGTTTCAAGGCAAAAAATATATGTTCGATAAGGAAAAATTGCCAGAACGCGGACAAGAAATAAGTAGCCAAGGTCAAAACAACAAACTGAACGTGTCGTTGGACAGTGATTTAGTTCGGGCGATGACAAGGGCGATAGGTGAAAACAATAATATGGAAATATATGGTACGGAAGTCTTGGTGATAGAGCCGGCGATTGATGGGGTTGCCTTTGTGCAAAAGGCGCGAGGGGTTGCGGCCTTGGCGCGAAATGGATCGGACATAGTGGAAAAATCTGTTTGGTTTGATGTGGTGCGTTTGTATGATGCAAAAGGTGCTTTCTTAGGGATGCAAGTCACAGACGAAAGTCTTTTTAATGAGTATAATGTTGCCAATTCAGGATTGGTCAAAGCAAGCGACATGACAACGGAAATGGTTAAAAAGGCAAATAAAAAACTGGAAGCGGTCCGAGATGCAAATGGTAATATCATTGAACTAAATTTAATTGCAATGTCTAAAAAGCAACAGTTCGAACGCGGACAGACACTTATAGTGGATCAAGTCGCTCCTAAAGTTCCAGAAAACAGTGAATTAGCAAGGTATTTGCAGGAATTCCCCGATGCGATGTTAAAACAAGGTCCGGGGGGGTGGTTTTATACGGAATTGCTAGCAGAGGACCATCCAGACCTAAAATTTTCATTCCAAAGGATACGCATGTGGAATAAGGATGGACAACCTGGTCCGGTTATAAAGGGAAAGCAAAAAGAAATGTAAAAAACGCCCGGTTGGGCGTTTCTTTATAGATTACATTTCATTTGGGATTGTCAGGCCCATTAAATCAATTGTTTTGGACAATGTGTCGCGCGCAATTTGTGCGATATGCAGGCGCCCTGCCCGTGTGTCGGATGGTACATCTTCGCGCAGGATTGGGCAATTGTGATAAAATGTGTTAATCAATTGACACAAATCATACGCATAGTTCGCAATCATATCTGTAGCGCGGTTTTCAAATGCGCTGTGTACAGTGCGTTCAAAGTCCAATACGCTGATTAAC
>CAJGDN010000057.1 GCA_904502245.1 uncultured Alphaproteobacteria bacterium
AAAACAGGCACGTGATTTCGGCGCCGAAGGTATTGGTTTGGCACGTACAGAACACATGTTCTTTGACCCATCACGTATCCAGGATATGCGTGAAATGATTTTGGCCGAAGACGAAGCAGGGCGTCGCGCTGCATTGGCGAAATTGTTGCCATACCAGAAAGCAGACTTCATTGAACTGTTCAAGATTATGGACGGTCTGCCAGTAACAGTTCGCTTGATTGACCCACCACTACACGAATTCTTGCCACACACAGACGCAGAAATCGAAGAATTGGCGGCCCATATCGGCAAATCTGTTGAATTTATTAAACAGCGCGCAGAACAACTGCATGAACAGAACCCAATGTTGGGTCATCGTGGTTGCCGTCTGGCGATTACATACCCAGAAATCTGCGAAATGCAGACACGCGCGATTCTGTCTGCCGCATTAGAGGTTAAGAAAGCCGGCGTTCAGGTATTCCCAGAAATCGAAGTGCCATTGGTTGGCTCTAAGAAAGAAGTGGATATTGTTAAGGCAGTTATTGACGCCACGGCACAATCATTGTTTGCAGAAACAGGCGAATCTGTTGAATACACTGTTGGTTCAATGATTGAATTGCCACGCGCAGCAGTCTTGGCAAATGAAATTGCAGAATCTTGCGAATTCTTTGAATTTGGTACAAACGACCTGACACAGACAACATTGGGTATGTCTCGTGACGATACAGCCAAAATTTTGGATGAATATCGTGCCCGTGGCGTATATGTTGCAGATCCATTTGCATCTGTTGATCAGTTGGGTGTTGGTCTGTTGATTAAAGACGCGGTCAAGAAAGCGCGTGATACCAAAGGCGAACATATCCACCTGGGTGTTTGTGGTGAACACGGTGGTGATCCAGAATCAATTGCATTCTTCCACCAGTGTGGCTTTAACTCGGTCTCTTGTTCTCCGTTCCGCGTGCCAATCGCACGTTTGGCGGCGGCTCAGGCTGCGGTTAAGTTCCCACGCAAGAACTAAAACCAAAACAAAAATCCCCCGTTTGGGGGATTTTTATTATTTGCTTTTTGTAAATATTGTGATAGTATACAAAATGTGGTAAGAATTCCACAAATCTAAAAATCCCAAAATCATTAGCGAACATTTATACGAATTAAACTTCGTGTAATTTTGTGCTGTTCGTTTAACAAAAAATAATGGAGAATCTTTAATGTCAGAGAAAATATTTTCTGCGTTGCGTTTCGCAACCAATGCGCACAGTGGCCAATATCGTAAATCTACAAAAATTCCATATATCGTTCATCCAGTCCAGGTTATGCAATACCTGATTCAATACGGCGCATCAGATGATGCGGTCGCAGCGGGAATATTGCACGACACACTGGAAGATACACACGTTACAGAATCTGATTTACGAAAAAATTTTGGCAACAGAATTACAGACCTGGTTATCGGCGCATCTGAACCCGATAAATCGCTGTCATGGGAAAAACGCAAAGAACATACATTAAATACACTACAACAGTTAACAGATACTGAACAATTAATGGTTATTTGCGCAGATAAATTAAGCAATATTTCCAGTATCGCATCAGACTTAAATACACACGGAGATAAAGTCTGGGCACGCTTTAATCGTGGATACGAACAGCAAAAATGGTATTATTGCGGCTTGGCCCAGGTTTTTGCGAAGCATGCCAAAACATCACAATTATTTCAAGAATACGTTCAAAAAACCCGTCATGTTTTCTGTAAATAGCAAGACACACCATAGCCCGCAAATAATATATATTGCTAACCCAAAAAAATCATGACACAATGATCAAAACCAAAGGCGTATAAATGTCAGAACGAGCAATGTTCAAGGGTGTAATTAACCTGATTATAAAAAAAGATAATAAGGTCTTGTTGTTTTTTCGTAATGATGGATTCTTTAATTATGATGGCGGTTGGTGGGTCTTGCCGGCCGGACATATAGAACAAGGTGAAACTGCGCGCGATGCCGCCATACGTGAAGCCAAAGAAGAACTGGGTATTGATATCGCGCCAGCGGACATAAAACTGGTGCACGTTACCAGCAATCTGGCCAGTCGCACAGAAAGCTTTGACTTCTTTTTTGAGGTATCAAAATATACCGGCACAATACGTAATTGCGAAGGAGATAAGTGTGCTGATATGCAGTACTTTACACTGGATGAAGTCGCAAAATTAAAAAATGTTGTTTCAACAACGCGTATTTCATTGGCGGGACTGGCCCGTGGCGAAATTTATTCTGAATGCAAATCATACCGCAGCGAACAAAAGATTAAATAATGATAAAAGAACTAAGTTATTCTGCATATGTTTTGCCGGTTCGTAATGGACAGGTTGCATTGCTAAAATACGGTGAAAACGGATATGGGCCAATTGGCGGACGACTGGATGATGGCGAAGATTTTAAGACTGCATTGCGACGTGAATTGACCGAAGAATTGGGCGAATCTGTATCTGCGCTGGCAGACCAAGTGGTTGAAATTCCGGTGCCATATGCATTTCGTCACCCAACCACCGAACGCGCGCAAAAACGTGGTGCATGGGCCGAAGAACACCATTTTTACATTGTGCATATCCCAGATGATATGGAATTAAATTTCTGTGAAAATCGTGATGAAGAAATCTCGGTCATATGGATGTCAGCGGACAATTTATTAAATCCACAAATTACACCATTTGATGATATGCGTGAATTTTATGCATCTCATATCCTGCCGAATTTGGACTGTAGATTTTCAATGAGTTTGCGCTCCGAATACTATGAAATGGTGCGTTCGGGTGAAAAAGATATTGAACTGCGCCTGTATGATGAAAAACGTCGCAGAATGCACAACGGTGACATTATTCTGATATATGATGCGCAAAATCGTAATGATTATATTCGGGCTAAAATAGTGCGCCTGCATATTGCGCGCAGTTTTGCAGACCTGGCGACAAAAATCAGTATGCCCCGAACCGGTTTCGCATCGCTAAATGCACTGATGTCCGCAATATCAAAATTCTATGATGCCGAACTGGAATCCAAATACGGTATTGTGGGGATTGAGTTAGAGGTTTTGTAGTGATTCAATCGCATAATTGAGAT
>CAJGDN010000058.1 GCA_904502245.1 uncultured Alphaproteobacteria bacterium
CCAAGCCAATAAACAAAGCCTTGCGTGCATTTGTGTCGCGATTGAATGTACGACCTGCTTTCATATGTCTCATCAATTACTCCTTTGGTTTCTGCCCTGCCCCATACGGACGGGATTTTTTGAGACTACCACGACCTGATAAAAACCAGCACCGTGGGATTAAATTCGCTTTATTTTATATAATTTCTAACAAATTGCAAGAAAAATCCACAAAACCCCTTGCATTGCAAGAAATTAAATTATGTGAGAGTATTGGAAGTGTTCGCCGTTTCGTAGTGTACAGACGCTACATGAGAAACGGCGCAACACGACAAGACTCCACAGAATTTAATTTATTATTTGTATGGGTCTTCGTACTTCTTAGCCAATTCTGCAATATTTTCTGGTGGCCAACCTGGAACTTCCATACCCAAGCCTAAGCCCATTGCTTCCAATTGAACCTTGATTTCATTCAAAGACTTGCGGCCAAAGTTTGGTGTTTTCAACATATCCGCTTCTGTCTTTTGCACCAATTCACCCAACCAATTGATTTTGTCATTCTTCAGACAATTATTTGCACGAACAGACAATTCCAATTCATCAACGTGCTTTAACAATTTTGGATCAAATGGCAATGCATCTTTCGCTTTTTCTTCTTCGCTTGGTGCCACCAACTGTGCAGGGTCTTCAAAGTTAATAAAGACAACCAACTGATCTGTCAAAATACGCGCTGCGAATGCAATTGCGTCTTCTGGAGACACAGAACCATTTGTCTTAACCGTCAATTCCAATTTATCAAAATCTGTTGACTGACCAACGCGTGTTGGCAAAACTTCTGTCGCAACATTCAAAATTGGCGAGAAGATAGAATCAACTGGGATAACACCCAATGGCAAACCATCTGCATGTGCAGACGCAGGAACATAACCACGTCCCATACCCAATGTGATTTCCATATCCAGGTTTGCACCCTTATCCAATGTGCAGATTTCAACATCTTTGTTCATAACTTCAACACTACCTGATGTTTCAATCATACCTGCTGTTACAACTGCTGGACCTTTAACTTTCAAATATGCCTTGTGCTGACCTTCGCTTAACGCCTTGAAATAAACCCCCTTCAGGTTCAAGATAATATCAGTCACATCTTCACGTACGCCGGAAATGCTGGAAAATTCGTGTTGAACACCATCAATTTTGATATAGATTGGTGCACACCCCTGCAATGAAGACAACAGAACACGACGCAATGCCGTACCTAATGTCAAACCGAAACCTTTTTCTAATGGTTCCGCAACCAGTGTCGCAATATTAGGATTATGTTCATCAACATTGATTGTCAATTTTTTTGGCTTAATCAATGTCATCCAATTTTTTTCAATCATTTATATTTCCTTTTAGCTTAGTTTATCATTTTCGCCAAATGGCCGCATCCGGATTTCCGTACGCGTGCGTTATTTTATATCGATTAAAAACAAAAGTCAATTATTTAATCCCACCATTCTGGCGGGACTAAATATTAAAAACACTTATTACACGACTTTACCAGCACAACACGACGTTCAATCTGTGTTCCCATCGGCTTATAAATCGTTACCGGCTGATAAACCTGATAATGATCTATAACTTCTGTATGCGTTTTTACACGCACCGGTTCTGCCTTATTTTGTGCACATGGGCGTGAATTTGCAGGCGCAACGTCACGACTCGAATAAAAACGCTGTGATTGCGTCGGTGCTTCAACAACAATATTAACATTTTCCCATGTTGTAACAACTTCTGTTTCTGTATATTTTACATCTGCAAATGCTGCTGCACAACAAAACACAGACACCAGAACCGAACACAAAATTTTTTTCATAAGATACACCCTTGGTATATTTACACCCATTCTCTCGGTCCCGCTTATAAAAATAACTATAACACGCTTTTTTTATTTGTCTATAAAGAATAACATCACCTTGTTCGACAATGATTTTTTAACAAAGATTTTCTGAAATCAGTATTCTCGATTCCCGCCAACGCAAACCATTTCGGTCCATACCATATTGCATTGCAAGTTCCTAGTTTTGAGACATCAACACCATTCCAATTGCATGGCATTGGCAACAACTTTCCAGTCTGCTTATCGCGACAAATTATTGTCCCAACAACCCCTGTTCCACCACGCGCAAAAAAAGGATGTGTCACACGCATTCCCACACCTGGGAAAAACCTATCTTTTACAATCATTGTCACAGCTGCAGCCAATTCATACTTTGCAAACCTAGGCTCTTGTTCTAAAACCGATTTTAAATTCCACATCAGTTTTTCAAATTTATCCTGATATGGCATACAAAACCCCAAACACTTGTCGGATTTCCAGACAAGATTATCAAAATTGTAATACATTACACCTTCGTAATTCACACCCAAATAATCGTGCATTTTATCATCTGTTAAACGTTCTTTGGATGAATCCCACTGAATATTGCTTACAGATTTTATTTCTTCTATATTCTGCGGTTGTTCTTGTAAAACAATTGTTTTATTTTTTTTTAAACCAAAATAATTCAAAACTGTTCGATAAAAACTGCTCGCCATAATTATAAAACCTTTCCTGATAACCTTCTGACCCCAGTGTATAACGACAACAATCCCAATATCAAGCACAAAAATAAAAAAATAAAAACGGGAATCTTCTTGCAAACACAGCAACAACAGATTCCCGAATTGTTTTTATATAAATCAAATGATTTATTTTACACGCGACGCACTTTCTTTGGACGGCATCCATTGTGTGGAATACGTGTAGTATCAGTAATGGACTGCACAATCAGACCAGCATTTGCCAATCCACGTACAGCAGATTCACGACCCTGACCAATACCACGCATCAAAACATCGACTGTTTTCATACCCATTTCGGCGACTTTTTTACCA
>CAJGDN010000059.1 GCA_904502245.1 uncultured Alphaproteobacteria bacterium
CCTTCTGGATGCGCCAGAATTAATAAAGAACGTCGCCTTGTGCGGCGTTTTTTATTAAACCACGTGCAACGTGGATATTCGAACCCAGGGTTCGAGCCGTTAGTTGGTGAAAACGAGTGTCAACGAAGTTTGAACCTTACGTGGCGAAAAGGGGCCCACCACGCAAGTGGTGGGAATTAAACAATCCTTCTGGATGCGCCAGAATTAATAAAGAACGTCGCCTTGTGCGGCGTTTTTTATTAAACCACGTGCAACGTGGATATTCGAACCCAGGGTTCGAGCCGCCCCCCGAAGCGACAGTGAACATAACAAATTACAATCCTTGCCTGCGATAACACCGCAAATAAAAATCCCGCCATTCGGCGGGATTTGGATTATTTTTCAACAATATCTACAACCTTGACCTTGAATATTACAGATTTGCCCGCCAGGTCTTCTACATACTGTTCTGGGAATGTGATATTGATATCACGTTCTTCACCCTCGGCCATGCCGACCAACTGTTCTTCAAAGCCTGGCACAAACTGACCGCTGCCCAATTTCAATGGGAAATTTTCGGCCGTGCCACCCGGGAACTGAACACCATCCAGATAACCCGCAAAATTGATAACAACAGTATCACCATTTTCTGCAACTGGTGCCTTTTCACCACATCCCGCCAGGCCCAAAGCCGCCAATACACCCATAACAGACACTAATTTTTTCATATGTTTTCCCCTTTTGTTTTGTTGTTAGTTAGTTGTCATAAACACATCTGAAACCATATTCACGCATGGTTGCGCCTTCGGCCTCAATCCGATAGTCAAAATAAGGTGTCGGACGCATTACATCAAATGAAGGAACATCATAAACCATGACAATACTGTCTGCATTACGTCCACATACACGCTTCATTTCATAATCTGCAACCGCCGCCAAAATCGCACGCGAATCGCCATCAATATCCATACCATCTGCATTTTGCATCAAGCGCAGACGCATTTCACGTACATCGGTATTTCCCAGCAAAATCTGAACACGAACCATCACACCCTTGTATTCCTGCCAACGGGTTTCCATACGCGACGTATTCCAACGATTTGCATTCTGTTCTTTTTCTGCGCCTGTCTTGGGCTTGTACGAATCGATATTAGCATATTGATTATCCGATTGCATAAAAGTACTGGTCCGTTCATTGTACAACGGCGCATCCTGCCCCCCCTGGGCAAAATCCATCTCGTTATAAGGGGCATCATTACCCACCACACACCCCGCCAATGTCAACACACCCAATAAAGCAAACAAAATAGATTTCTTCATATTCAATCTCTCTTTTTATTGATTTTAACAAATAAAGATTTTTGATTCAAGTCAGGATTTATGATAAAATTAATTACATGTCTAACATAGTCCTGGAATCTTTACTGAAACCATTGGCGGAATTTTATTCCCCGTCTTTTGTCGAAGAAATCGCAATCAACCACGCGGGCGAGGTTTGGATGCGCCTGCACGGTGCGCGCGTTCCTTGGGTTTCATACCAGGCTGAAATTTTAAGCAAACAATATCTGGTTGACTTAATCCACACCGTTGCAAACATCTATGAACGACCATTTGATCCAATTCATGGTATGCCTGTGGTTTATGCCACCCTGCCTGGCAATCATCGATTTACCGCAATTGCGGGTCCAAACGTACAATATGATGAACGCGATATTACTGGGGGTGTGGCACTAAATATTCGTGGTGGTGGAGCACACGATACCAGCTTTGAAAACTATCATCTGCGTCGTGGGCAACAATTATTAAAAGTAAAACCACGTGAAAACATTCGACCAGACGACCCATATGACAGATTAATGTCTGCAATAAATGACGGCAGCCCTATATTAATCAGTGGCGCTACATCAACCGGTAAAACGACATTTTTAAATCATATGCTGACACTGATTGATAAAAACAGTCGCGTCATTACTGTCGAAGACGCACGTGAAATTCGTGTTCCCCAGGCGAATCGGGTTCACTTTGTATTATCACGTACAGAACAAACAAACGATTTTAATTACGCACGCCTGCTGGACTTGGTTGTTCGTATGACCCCAGACGTAATTATTGGCGGTGAAATTTCAACAGACAACGCATCTGTACTGTGGGAAATGCTGGGCACTGGCCACGATCATTTTTATACAACAATTCATGCAGAAAGTGCAGATGCTGCATACGCCGCATTTGCAGACAGAATTTTACATACACAACCCGCATACAACCGCACAGATTTAATCGCAGAAATGAAAAAGAAAATCCGCGTTGTACAATTATCACGCGACGGTTCACTGCGTGCTGTTACAGAAGTTGTATAATAAATAAAAAAATCCCCATTTGGGGATTTTTTTATTTTGCAAAAACACGATTATATACTTTTTCGTTTATCTGCACTGGATATTCACGCATCAAGAAAGAATTATAATCTTCTTGCAATCCTGTTGCAGACATATTTGACAATTCTTTGCGTAACGCATCCATTTTTTTACTATCAGCTTTTGGCGCAACAGCCCCTTTGACACTTAATACATAGAATGCATCAGCCCCAGATTCAATTGATTTCTGACCGATTTCATTACGGAATACAGGCACCAATAATTCTGTTGGCGCACCATCTGTACGCGAAACAGTCACAGACTTTTTATTTGCCAATTTACCATCTTTTTTATTTAAATTGACCAACATTTCATTTGCGCGAACATATGCTTGCTTTTTCTGTTCCGCTTTTTTCCAGTCAGCAACCAATGATTTTTTTACAGAATCAAAGCTGGCTGTATGTGCAGGATTCACTTCATCAACACGCACAAACAAGAAACCATTTTTTGTTTCAATCATTTCGCTTTCCAACCCTGTATCCATATCAAAGATTTTATCAACC
>CAJGDN010000060.1 GCA_904502245.1 uncultured Alphaproteobacteria bacterium
ATTAAATTGTAAATTAAAAATAATCTGTTAGTGTTGGGGTGGTTAAAATAAACTTACCCAACCAACTAACTAAAACAAAGGCATAAAAAAATGAAACGTAGCGGATTAATTACAACAAAAATTGGAATGACGCGTCTGTATGATGATGGCGGGGTTGCACATCCAGTAACTGTTTTGGCGGTTGGTGATTGCACTGTCATTGGAAATCGCACGCAGGAAAAGAACGGTTATGTTGCAAACATTTTGGGTTTGCGCGAAGCCAAGGCAAAACACGTTGCAAAACCACAATTGGTTGCAGCAGAAAAAGCGGGTGTAAAACCGTATCGCAAGGTTGTAGAATTCCGTGTGTCGGATGACTGTGTTATCCCAGTCGGGACACAGTTGGTGGCATCTCATTTTGTTGCCGGTCAATTCGTTGACGTCCAAGCAACAAGCAAGGGTAAAGGTTTCCAGGGTGCAATGAAACGTCATAACTTTGGCGGTAAAGAAGCAACCCACGGTGTATTAAAAGCACATCGTTCCATCGGTGGTACTGGTATGCGTGAATGGCCAGGCCGCGTATTGAAAGGTAAAAAGATGGCTGGACAGATGGGTAATGAAATTGTCACTGTTCAGAATTTGAAAGTGTTCGGCACAGACGAAGCAGAAAACCTGATTTTCGTTGAAGGCGCAGTTCCAGGTGCAAATGGTACATTTGTTCTGGTTACAGACGCAATCAAAAAAGAACACAAGGATTTACCAGTTCCAACAGTTGCAGCAAAAGTAGAAGCAGCAGTTGAAGCTGAAACAGCAACCGAAACAGAAGCTGTGGCGGAATAATAAGTTAACAGCAAGAGTGAGGTAATTAAAATGCAATTAGATATTATTAATTTTGATGGAAAGAAAGTTGGTTCAGTTGAACTGGAGAACAGCATCTTTGGTTTGGAACCACGTGCGGATATCTTGCACCGCGTTGTTACTTGGCAACGTGCAAAATCACGTGCAGGCACACATGCAGTAAAATCTGTATCTGATGTTGCAGGCAGTGGCAAGAAAGCATTTAAACAGAAGAAAACAGGTAATGCACGTCAGGGTGAAAGATATAATGTTCACATGCGTGGCGGTGGTGTTGTTCATGGACCAGTTGTTCGTGATCACAGCATTGATTTGCCAAAGAAAATCCGTAGCCTGGGCTTGAAGATGGCTTTGTCTTCAAAGGCAAAAGATGGCAGCTTGGTTATCATTGATTCTGAAAAATTAGAAGCAGCAAAAACAAATGCATTTGCAAAACAGTTGAAAAAACTGGATATCAATTCAGCATTGTTTGTTGGTGCAACAGAATTAGATGAAAACTTTAAGAAATCTGCGGCAAATATCGCAAATATTGACGTTTTGCCAACAATCGGTTTGAATGTTTTGGATATCTTGAAACATGAAAAATTGGTTTTGACAGCAGACGCAGTCAAAGCGGTTGAAGCAAGATTGGCGTAAACTTATAAGAATTGAAGGTAAGCAAAATGGCAGAAAAAAAAGTTACAGCAGAGAAAAAAGTCGTTGCGACAGCCGG
Source organism: uncultured Alphaproteobacteria bacterium (assembly GCA_904502245.1). Classification (GTDB taxonomy): domain Bacteria; phylum Pseudomonadota; class Alphaproteobacteria; order Rs-D84; family Rs-D84; genus Enterousia. The sequence goes on from CAJGDN010000060.1 coordinate 1,547, forward strand.
TATTTATGATATACTGCGTCGTCCGATTATCTCGGAAAAGGCAGCAAGACTGTCTGAAAGTAATGGTGTAGCATTTGAAGTTGCAATGCAAGCAACCAAAGAAGATGTAGCACGTGCAGTTGAGGCTATCTATGGCGTTAAACCAACAAAAGTTAACGTTGTAGTTACAAAAGGTAAGGAAAAAACCTTCCGTGGTCGCAGCACTGGTACACAGCGCACTGTTAAAAAAGCATATGTATCTTTGCCGGCAGATGCAAAACTGGATTTGTCAGCAAATATATAGTATAATGAACGGCCCTGGCAGAGAACCCAAATAAAAGGATGCTAGTGTCAGGGTTTAGAAAAAGGATAGAAAAAAATGGCATTGAAACATTATAAGCCAACAACACCAGGTACACGCGGCTTGACACAGGTTGACCGCAGTGATTTGCACCGTGGTGCGCCAGAAAAGGCATTGACAGTTGGTTTGAAGTCCAAAGGTGGACGTAATAACTTTGGTCATGTAACAGTTCCACACCAGGGTGGGGGACACAAACGTAAATATCGTTTGATTGACTTTAAACGTAAAAAGATGGATGTTCCTGCGACAGTTGTTCGTTTGGAATATGACCCAAACCGTACCGCATTTATTGCATTGATTGAATATACAGACGGTATGCGTTCTTATATTTTGGCACCACGTGATTTGAAAGCGGGTGATGTTGTTATCTCGGCTGCGTATGCAGATATTAAACCAGGTAACACAATGCCATTAAAGAATATGCCAATCGGTACAATCGTTCATAACGTTGAATTGAAACCAGGTGCAGGTGGTCAATTGGCACGTAGTGCAGGTTGCTATGCACAGTTGATGGGTAAAGACGGCGTTTATGCACAGATTAAAATGAACAGCGGTGAGTTGCGTAAGGTTCATTCTGAATGTTTGGCAACAGTTGGCAGCGTATCTAATCCAGATCAACGCAATGTCAACTTGGGTAAAGCTGGTCGCGCACGTTGGTTGGGTATTCGTCCATCAGTTCGCGGTATGGCTATGAACCCAGTAGATCACCCAATGGGTGGTGGTAATGGTCATTCTAAGGGCCACGAACCGGTATCACGTACAGGTATTCCAGCCAAGGGATATCGTACCCGTAGCAATAAACGTACTGCTAAGATGATTATTCGCAGCAGACATTTGGCGAAAAAGAAATAATAAGAAATAAACGGAGTAAAT
>CAJGDN010000061.1 GCA_904502245.1 uncultured Alphaproteobacteria bacterium
GGTTAACACCATGACCGAGGGCTTTGACGACACCACGGTCAGCCTGTGCATAAACTATCCGACACGTTCCGCCGTTCGTGCCGAACAAGCCGCCGGGCGTGCAATTCGTCTGAATGAATCTGATCCGCATAAAATCGCATTTGTAATCGATACAATTTTCAGAAAGCACGACAGTGAAACCAGCAACACTGCACTGCAAACCGCACGACATGCAAAACAAGTTTTGTTCAAGGACATCGCCGGCGGAATGGTGTTGTTCCCGGAAAATTTTAACGATGGCATCACACATGGCAAACACCGCCCACACACACGTGGCAACCACGAAACCGTAAAACCATATGAAATCATCACATCAACGGAAACACTGCTGGATTTGAATCGTGTCGATACAGAACGCGCCAAGGAAGAAGAGATACCAGAAAAAACCGATGAATGGTTGACTGCTACAGAACTTATGAAATATATTTTGGGTGGCAAGAATAAAATTTTGCAAAAACTAATCGCTTTGACCAAAGAGATGCCAGGCAAGATTGAAACAAGACAATCTGGCAGCAACACCCCTCTGTGTCTGCATATCAGTGCAATTGAAGAATTTAGTCAACTGTCAGGCTTAAAAGGGTTGGCAGTATACAGCCAAAGTCGAAAGACTGGTTGACCGCAGACGAACTTCGAAAATATTTCGTAGGTCAATCAGAAAAAATATTAGCAAAACTGCGAGAACTAGCAGAAAAAATGCCAGACAAAATTCAACAAAGAAAATCCGGAGGTGCAACTCCACTATGTCTACATATTAGCGGAATTGAAGAATTTAGACTTTTATCAGGCCTTGAAAGAAGAACGGAAATCCAACCAAAGACCAAAGACTGGTTAAACTCAAAAGAGGCAAGCCAATATTTTAAAGCAAAACAAATGATCGTTTTGCAAAAAATGAATGAATTAGCTGAAAAGATGCCAGACAAGATTCAGAAAAGACAATCTGGTTCTCTGACACCACTCTGTGTACACATCGGTGCAATCGATGACCTGGCAAAATATTCGGGATTAGAAAGAAAAGGGAAATTCCCAGCCAAAACAAACGATTGGCTGACAGCAAACGAATTACACATGCACATCAGAGCAAAAGCCGATAAAATTCTAGAAAAACTCAAAGAATTTGCAAATATGATGCCTGATAAAATCCAACAAAGAGAAATCTCCAACGGCCAGTCTCCTTTATGTCTACACATTAGTGGGTTAGATAAGTTTATACAGCTTTCCGGATTGGAAAAAAGAACCACTATTTCTAAAAAGACAACCGAATGGTTAACTGCTGATGAATTGACCAACCATTTTATTGGTGGCGCAGGTAAGATTTTAGGAAAACTACGAGAACTGGCCGCTAAAATGACAAATGAAATTCAAATTATGCAGTCCGGCTCTCGGCAAGTTCTTTGTCTGCATATTAGTGCTCTGGACAAATTTGCCAAATTATCAAAACTAGAAAGACAAATAAAACTACAAGCAAAGACCAATGACTGGTTAAATGCAACAGAGCTAGCCAAATACTTTATAGGTGGCAGAGATAAAATATTAAAAAAACTTGATGAATTAAAAACAACGATGCCAGACAAAATACAAAAAAAACAAAATGGATCCCACACGCCCCTATGCCTGCATATCGATGCACTGGATGAATTTACGCGTTTATCCGGTTTAACAAGACGTGGCGAAGTCACCCCAGAAAAGTTCCATGCCGGAACTAAAGTTGTCAAGGCAATGACTCAGATGGCAGAATCCAAGAAACAAACACAGGATACCATCACCCCCGACAACCAATACGAATAAAACACCGCCCAACCGGGCGGTATTTGCTTAAAGGTCTATTTTTCCAAAATCTTTTCCAGAATGTATTCGTGATGCCACTTGCCATTGATAAAGGCGGCATCATAATGAATACCTGTAATAATAAAGCCATTTTTTATGCATGCCGCAATAGACGGTATATTAAGGTGCCGCACATCCCCGACCAATTTATGAATACCGTTTTCGCGCGCCCATTTATCCAGAATCTGAAAAAACTTTGACCCCAAACCATTACCAGTATATTTATCAAGCATCATCATACCAACACCGGCACTGCGACCACTGTAAGGATGCCCGACACGTTGTGGAGTAACACTGGCAATACCAATCATATTATCGTCATCGAATGCACCAACAACAAAGTTCTTTTCATAATGCATGATTGTGATCTCTTTGTCCTTCTTGGGCTGACCATGATATTGCATAGTTTGAACTGCACCAGGACCACGCGTAAACTTTTCCATGAATTTCATCTGGGCATCATAGTCCGTTGCATCCAGACGGCGTATTGTGACTACACGACCATTTTTCAATTTGAATTTAATTGCGCGCTTCATTTAATCTCTCCGCTGTTAAACAAGGCTAAAACCTCATCAAAGACAGGTTCCGCACCAATATATTGCATATTTCCCAAATCCTGGACAGGGAACCATTGCGCTGGTTTCAGATACTGTTTTTCATCTTCGGTAAGATGCGGCATATCATTTGAACCATCAACAACCCGACACAGATAAAACAACTGCAAGCAATGGAAATTCTTGCCTGTCTTGAAACTTTTATACAGCGATGTATAAACATTCATCAAACGAACCGGTTCAACATCAAAGCCGGTTTCTTCCTTGATTTCCCGTTTCAGCGCAACGATATGATTTTCACCCA
>CAJGDN010000062.1 GCA_904502245.1 uncultured Alphaproteobacteria bacterium
GTTGGTGTCAAATAAAATGCGCCCAGATGTATCAATTGATACGGTGCCTGCGTTTTTTAGACCGCCACCATTACTGCCTGTGTTGTTGGTAAATATAAAGTCGCCACCGGTCCCATTTACTGTGCCGGCGTTGACCAATGATCCGTTCAATGGATTGGTGTTGCGGTCAAATGTCGCACCATTGGCAAAAGACACTGTGCCAGACGCATTGTTGTTTAATAAAATACCTGTACCGGTGTTGGATGAAAATGTGGCTGTGTCCGCAAAGGTCAGTTGACTGTTCGCGTTGTCTAAAAATATTGCTGCGCCGGAACTGGCCGTGTTCCCGGTAAATGTGGCGTCATCTGCAAATTGTACATTGCCACCCAGAATAGTAATTGCGCCACCGCTGGTCGTGGCTGTGTTGCCAGAAAATGTTGCGGTGTCATTGAATATTATGTCGCCACCTGATAAAATCGCGCCACCACGATAAGATGACGTATTGTCCGAAAATGTTGCTTCGTCATCAAAAATAATTGTGCCACTACGGTTGTTTATTGCGCCACCACCCGAAAATACACTGTTGTTTGATGTGCCGTTGGCGGCATTTTTTATAAATGTTGCATTGTCGCTAAATTTTATATCCGGGTTGGTGGATGTGCCATTGCCATAATTAAATATTGCGCCACCACCGTTTGGATTGTTGGTCGTGTTAGATGAAAATGTGGCATCACCATTAAATAAGATTTTACCGCCGGGGGTAAAGCCTGTGCCAGATGTGGATGATAACCAACCGTTTCCAATTGCACCACCCATACCACCGTTATTCAAACTGTTGTTTAAAAAGGTGCTGGTGCCATCAAAGGTTAATGTTGTTGTAGGCACGTTTTCCATATAAAATACACCGCCGTTATTTGCCGTGGTGGATGCAATATTGGATGCGGTTAGATTGTTGTATGTTGTGTTTGTGGTTATAACCTGGCGTGCGGTGATTGTTTCGGCAAATGCCGGCATAACCAACAGGGCAGGTAGTACAGATATACCCATTAGGATATTATGTTTCATGTGTTTTTCCTTTTGTTTGGTTTGCTGTATTTAAGATATACAATGAAAAAAACTAAAAATAACTAGGTGTCTATTCTTGAAATAAGTGCCGGTGGTGTGTGCTTTTATTTTATTTGCTTGTACAAGAAAAATGTCCTATGATAGAGGTGTGCTAATAAAAAGGATGGACTATGTATAAATACGGTTTTGTTAAAAGGGTTAGTTCCGTGGTTGCAGGATTGTTTGGAAAAACACGTGCGCAGCGTCGATTGAACCGTGATAAAATTAGATACAGGGGGCTGATTTCCACCGTGTCTGAAACAAGAATCCCACGCCAGAAATATGCGACCAAGATACCTGTGGCGTTTTGTTTTGATGCACGTGGGTGTAAAATGGCGGCCGTTACAATTAAGTCTTTGTTGTTGGCATCCGCAGGGCGTTGTGATTATGATATTTATTGTGTGATTAATGATGATGTTGATGATAAATTGCAGGATGTTGTTCGTGGGGTACTTGATGGGACGGAATCTGATATTCATTTTGTTTATGGAAATCATGATTTTGATGAATCAAGTCGTGGTAAATGGCCCGTTGCAATGTGGTATCGGTTAATGTTGCCAAAATTGGTGCCAAATGTAGACAGAATTATTTATGCTGATTTGGATATCATATTCTTTAATGATTTGATTGATATATATGAATATGATTTGGGTGATAATGTAATTGCGGCTGTGCCTACGCGTACAAATATGTATATTAATTCTGGGTTCTTGTTAATGGATTTGAAGAAAATTCGCCAGGAAAATATCTATGATGTATGGGTTCAGGATTCAAAAGATCATGATTATTATAATCCTGATCAGGATGTGCTGAATTATACGTTAAAGGGACGGATTGCATTTCTGCCGTTGCGATATAATTTTCAATTGTCGCATGGATCACGAATCTTCAAGATTTATTCAGAATCCCAGTTAGATGATTTGAAACATAATTTGGTGGTGTTGCATTATTCGGATTATATCAAACCGTGGTCTAATGGTATTAAACCGGTGTTTTCTGAGTATTGGTGGGATGTAGCACGCAAAACAGGTTTGTTCCAGGAGTAAGATAATGCATCATTTCCTGTCGAATGTTGTTTGTTTGTTTATTCCTATAAAAACATTGCGGGACAAGGTGCGCGTTATGATTCGATACCCGCAGACGTTGTCTTATATCAAATACGTTCGTAAATATGCCGGGAAAAAAGGGGCAAAAATCAAAACACGGGTGGGGCGTGGATGTCGGAACTTTGTCGTTGTGTTGGATGATAAATGGGTGTTCAAATTTCCGCTGTTCACAGATGGACGTGAAATTGCGTATCGTGAACAACGTATTTTAGAGGCGTTGGCGCCAATTTCGCCAATTAAAATTCCGGCAATGAAAATAATTCATTATAAGAATATTGTCGTGCGAAAGTACCAGTTCGCACATGGTACTTTGTTAAGCGATATGGCACCATCGGTTGTTGCGTCAAATCGTGGTCATATCGCACGGCAAATTGCAAATATGTTATATGTTGTTGGCATGGCGGATCCAAATGAAATACGCGATTTAAAAGATAATCCAAATGATAA
>CAJGDN010000063.1 GCA_904502245.1 uncultured Alphaproteobacteria bacterium
ACCACGGATATCTTTTACTGTACCCTTGGTTGCATAGCCCTGTAATGTTTCCTGAGAACCATAGTTTACGTCAAACATCTGGACAAAATCTTCGCCAGATAATGGATTAAATAAATCTTTGGATAAATCTTTCATAAGAAAATATTCATCAAAGTTTGCCATCGCCAATATTTTTTTAGAATAGCGAGGTCTTGTGGGGTTAATCGGACTGACCCTGCGCCCACCCGCAAAGTCAGGGATATTATATATAACTTTTTGAATTTTGCAAGAAAAAACCGCCCAAATGGGCGGCGTGCTTATTTTTCAGGTTCGGCATTAATTGTTGCACGAACATCGGCCAGCGCGCGCGCCCGTTCGGCAATTAAACCGTTCAGATTTGCCTTGGTCAATTCGGCGGTATAACCAATCGAATTTGCAAACGCCAATGCATCACTGTTCCCATGGGTTTTTACCGCAAATCCACGCAGCCCTAGGAATGTCGCACCCGCATATGAACGCGGATCAATTTTGTGTTTCAATCTTTTAAACACATGAATCAGGAAAAACGCACCGATAATTGCCAAAACAGATTTCTTGAAATTTTCAACAACCACGCGTTTTACCAGACGGGCTGTCCCCTCAACCGTTTTTAATACAATATTACCAGTAAATCCATCGGTTACAACAACCTGAACACGCCCAGCACTGATATCATTACCTTCGACAAAACCAATGTATTCATATGGCAATTCATCTTTGTGTGCAGATAAAACCTTGTTCAGGTGAATCAAGGTTTCGTTACCCTTGGTTTCTTCGGAACCAATGTTTAAAACACCCAGTTTTGGTTTCGGCATGTGCCCAACAACTTCGGCATAAACGCTGCCTAAAATTGCGAAATCAAATAAAATTGTTTCATCACACTGGACATTCGCCCCCAGATCAAGCACAACCACACGACTGTCCCCAGCACCAGATGGCAACATAGTCGTAATCGCAGGACGCGAAATACCATCAATTGTCTTTAACGCCAATTTTGACAAAGACATTAAAATCCCAGTATTACCCGCACTGATTACCGCCGCAGATTTTCCTTCGCGGACGTCTTTTATCGCCATGTACATGGATGTATCTTGGGCATGACGCAGAACATCCATAACCTTGTCCGTGCCTTTGATAACGTTTGGCGCATGAATCACTTCGCAATTGCGTGAAACACGTGGATATTTCGCCAGCAATTTACGCAATTTCTTTTCATCACCAAATATACGAAAGAACACACGTCCTTCGCCATTTTGATACAGATATTGATTAATACCACCCAGGACGGCATTCGGACCTTTGTCCCCGCCCATAGCATCAATTGAAATAATTTTTTTATCGTCTGACATTGTGTCTAAAAAAGCAGAAAAGGCATGAACGCTTGCCCTGCCCTTTTCTGCCCATATATTCTATGTTAAATTATTTTGCACCGCATGCAGGACATACGTGATGTGGACGTTTCTTTTCGCCACATGTTTTGCATACACCACATGGCATTACAGACAATGCATCATGTGAACGACGTTGTGCAGAACGTGCTTTACTTGTTTTACTTTTTGGCGTTGCCATTTTTTAATCCTTTTTATGTTATAACTGTCCTATTCTATCCAAATTCTGGGCATTTGCAAGAAAAAGTTTATTCCCCGCCCAGGTTATACCCATGGGCGGGAATTTTCCAGATTTTTAGATATCCAGCAACTGCTGCTGACCATTGCCTTCGCGTGCCAAGCGTTCTGCCTTTTCTTCTTCGCGTGCAATTTCGCGAACACGGCGAACATAGGCACCTGTTCCAATTGGAATCAAACGACCAACAATCAAGTTTTCGTTGATACCAACCAATTTGTCGGTCGAGCCAGAGATAGCGGCATCTACCAAAACCTTGGTTGTCTGTTGGAACGACGCGTTTGAAATAAATGAACGTGATGTCAAGGATGCACGGGTCAAACCAACCAAGACCTGAGAGGCTTCGGCCAGACGACCATTGTCGCGTGCAACACGTGCATTTTCTTCTTCGAAATCAACACGGTCAACAACCTGACCCATCAAGAAGCCTGTGTCGCCTGGGTTTGTGATTTCAACACGACGTGTCATTTCACGTATCAAGATTTCAATGTGTTTGTCATTGATAGTCACGCCCTGCAGACGGTAAACCTGCTGAATCTGGTCAACCATAAATGTTGCCAAGGCTTTCTGACCCAAGATACGCAAGATGTCCTGAGGTACTGGATCGCCATCAATCAACTTTTCGGCCTTTCTTACAACATCCCCGCTGCGAACCAACAGGTTTGTACCCTTTGGTACCGCGTATTCAACAGGTGCGCTGCCGTCGGTCGGTTCAATGCGAATAATGATTTTAGATTTCGCATCTTCCAGTTCAACTGTACCGTCAATTTCAGCCAACAATGCTGGGTTTGTTGGACGACGAACTTCCAGCAATTCGTTAACACGTGGCAAACCACCGGTAATGTCGCCTG
>CAJGDN010000064.1 GCA_904502245.1 uncultured Alphaproteobacteria bacterium
AGGCAATTATGTTGCAACTGGTTAATCAATCGGCCAAAGGCGACCTGAAAGCAACCGCCCAAATATTACCATTGATGCAACAGCTGGATTCGCGTAATGAATCACTGGACAAGCAGCACAATGCCATTTCCAGTGATGATCTGGCAATTATTCGGGGATTTATAAATGGACGAAAGAATAAATGATTTAGAATTCTTGCGCGCGTTGTTGCGGTCAGACTTTAAATCCTTTGCGATTAAGGTGTTTAACGAGGTGTCCGCAGGTGCACAATATCTGGATAATTGGCATGTGGATGTTGTGTGCAATGAAATCGAACAGATGATAGGCGGTAACAATAATCGCCTGATTGTGAATATACCGCCACGAAATATGAAATCTATTATCTGTTCTGTGGCATTACCGGCATATTTACTGGGACTGAATCCGCAAACACAAATTATATGCGTCAGCTATGCGGACGAACTTACCAAGAAATTTGCCAACGACTGTCGCACTGTGATGGAAACCGCCTGGTATGCGGACCTGTTTCCATGTACTAAAATTGACCACAGGCGCAGCGCAACCATGGACTTTCAAACCACACGTGGCGGTGGACGATTTTCAACAACCATAAACGGGACTTTGACTGGACGAGGTGGCGATTGGATTATCATTGACGATCCATTAAAGGCATCTGACGGTCTGTCAGATGTTTTACGAAACAAAGTGAACGATTGGTATGCGACGACACTCTATTCGCGTCTGAACAACAAAAATACTGGCAATATACTGGTTATTATGCAACGTCTGCATCAAAGTGATTTGACGGGGTATTTACTGGAAAAACAATCTGGCTTTCGTCATATTACGATACCAATGATTGCGGAGACGGATGAAGATTGGTCATATACAGACAAGTTTGGATACAGACACGACATTGCCCGTCATATTGGCGAACTGTTACACCCAGAACGGGAAGACATGAACTCTGTCGCGCATCTGCGTCAGACGCTGGGTGAATATGCCTTTGCGGGGCAATATCAACAACGCCCCGTTCCCAAGGATGGTGGTTTGGTTAAACGTTCTTGGTTGCACTTTTATAATGAATTGCCCCAGCGCTTCAAGCATATCTTTCTGTCATGGGATACTGCGTCTAAGACCGGTATTACAAACGCATATTCGGCATGCGCTATATTCGGGGTTGGAATTGACAATCGTGTGTACCTGCTGGCCGTGGAGCGCGGACGGATGGAATACCCTGCCCTGTTAAAGCGCGTGGCGGAATTACACTCCCAAACACAACAAGCACACGGCAACTGCCCGACAACAACACTGATTGAAGATGCGTCATCTGGCACCGCATTGATACAACAGTTACGCGCCCGCATTACTGACTATTCTAAACAATTATATGAATTAAAGGTCAGTTGCAAATACTTGCGTGATATATTTGAAAAAGATAAAGATGTCAAAAATCTGAATAATGCCATTGCCGCCAGTCAGTATGCTCATTGTCGTATAGGATTGGCACGCAAGTTCCTGATGCAGGAAAATCATTGCTATTTAATGTTAAACGGGTTATTTTTATACTGATATGACAAAGATTTTTACGATTGGTTTTAGTGGCAAAAAGCCCGATGATTTTTTGGATATCCTGAATGCAGCCAAGATAAACTGTGTTTGGGATATTCGGCTTTGGCGCACCAGCCGCTTTGTTCCGTTTTACAGTGGCACAAATTTGGCCACAACACTTGGTTCACGATACGAATACCATCCTGAATTTGCCCCAACGACGGGCATTTTGGCAGGATACAAAGACGGTTGCATCACCTGGCCTGATTATGAACGTATGTACAGGGAATTATTGACCACTCGCAACCCAACTGCGGGACTTGCCTTGGACTCTCTTGACCGCATATGCCTGCTTTGCACCGAAAAATCCGCGACACAATGCCACCGCCGCCTGGCTGCTGAATATATGGCAGAACAATTCCCATGCATTGAGATTGTACATTTATAGAACTTAGATAAATGCGTTTTGTTCTTTTTTTTAACATCCTTGTTTTGGGCGTTGTATGTAAGCGGTGGGGATATTCGATTATTTGATAACTTCGTTGTACATACTAGTAACCTTGTGACAAAAAAGTGGCAGTAATCCGCCTAAAAACAAAGCCCCGACAGATATTGTCGGGGTTTTGATTATTTCTGGCGGAGATGAAGGGATTCGAACCCTTGATACCCTTGCGGGTATACCACATTTCCAATGTGGAGCACTAGACCAACTATGCGACATCTCCGAATTTTGATTATTCGGCGTCAGAAACTTCTGCAACATCA
>CAJGDN010000065.1 GCA_904502245.1 uncultured Alphaproteobacteria bacterium
AATATTGACTATATGCACACCATTTTGTTCGGCATTCCAGTTCTGCCGAATATTCCAATGTTTTTTGCTGGTCTGCTGGTGTTGGTGTTGTACTTTATGGCGTTATTACCCATACCTATTTATTTCCTAGAAATTTTTATAAAGCTGACTATGGATTTAGTTATGCTACCGATAATGTTGCTATCCTGGCTGTTCAAAGATTGGAAGATTATAAACAAGACAAAAACATTGCGTGAAGTTGTTGACGATGTTATTACAGGCGTGGTCGGCATTACGATGACGTGTATATTCCTTGTTTTCTCTATCGAGTTCCTTAATATAATCCTTGGCGGCAGCACAAGTTTCGAATCGCTGGCAGAAATATTGGCATCCGATTCGGGCGATACCGCAAGCCACCTGATGGATGCGTTGGTGTTGCGCAATGACAGCTTGATTACACTGGTTTTAATGGGTATTTTTATGGCTATGTTTATGACTTCGATACCGCAGTTAATCAAGACTTTCTTTAAGGTTAATATATCGGATGATTTCTATAATTCGACCAAAAAGAACCTAAATACAATGTGGAACAACGGCAAAAAAATATTCAACAAAGGCAAAAATTAAAAAAATTAAAAAATCAAGTCCTTTATTTGCCCCCACCCCCTTTTTTGTAAAGTCCGAATCTGATATAATTCATAGCAATGAGACAATTTCCGATTCTTTACTGGCCACGCAAAACAACTGGTGACGAAGCATACCAGTTGGCACGCAAGGTTATAAGCAATAATACTGGCGTTATGCCCACTGTTTATGGGGCTGACACAGATATCGCAACCATTCTGGCACAGAACCCTGATGCAGCGGTTTACTATCCTGTATTTTGCGAATCAACCGGTTGGTGGGGAGAATTGTTGGGCGGCGATGCGGTCGTCACAAACAAGGTTATCATTTCCCCAGAATGCCAACTGATGGTTATTGAATTACAGAAAAACGCTAAAAAAACTGGCCAGCATCAGTTGTTAGCAGCAGAAATCTATCCGACCAGCGGATTCTTTAAAAAGATGAATTCAGGCATCGCGACTGTTGCCGATATGCTGGCAACCGATGCAGGCACGATTCTTGCCCTGTTTTCTGGAAAAAACCAGACACAGTTTATAAATATACTGGAATCGACAGGAAATTCCTATCTTGGGTGCATTGGTCGATATTAAAATATTATTATTGCTTGCTTTCTGTAAAAATCCTTGTATAATTTGCGGGCTAAAATTCTAAACAAAGGTAAAAACAATGAAACAAGGCATTCATCCTGAATATCATGAAATCAACGTCACAAGAACTGACGGCAAGACTGTAAAAATGTACTCTTCCGTTAAGAAAGACTTGGTTTTGTCCACAGATAACTTGAACCATTCCGCATGGACCGGTCAGCGTTCAAACGCAGGCGAAAAGGGTCAGCGCGCAGCAGAATTCAAATCAAAATTTGCTGGGTTCAATTTCTAAAAAATATTAACAAATATACTGCTTTACGGGGGGCGGCGACATGGAACTGTTGATTAAGGGTTCAACTGAATTAAACAAAATGTTTATGGCGCTGCAGCGTACTGGGGCATCGCTACGTCGCGATTTTGGCGAAGTAGAGAGTTTGCAACAATCCCTGCGTGGTGCGCATGATTTTGTGCAAAAGGCCGCAAACCGTATTGAAGAAAGTATTTTGAATGACCTGTTGCTGGTTCGTCCGGCGGCGGGTCTTTTGACACCAAATGTTTCGCGTGCGGGTGATGGGCGCGATGAATTTGTGTTGGCACTGTCGGGCGCGGCAAATTTTGTACGCGGAAATCCACACTTTGCGATTTCGTTGGCGTTGCGTTCAAATGACGAAACAAAAATTGCGTTGATTTATTCCCCGATTGATGAACGGCTGTACTATGCCGAGGCCAGCACCGGCGCATATGTATTTTCCGCATTCCATTCTGCGCGTATTAAAACATCAAATCAGAACGAGGAATCTGAATTAACGGTTGCGTACAACACATCTGATGCGCGTCCGTTGATTGGCGATATTCGTCGTACGGGTTGCCCGGCATTGGATTTGGCGTGGGTCGCGGCGGGAAAATTTGATGCATATATATCTGACCCATTGGATTATGCAGAAATTGCCGCGGGGGATTTAATATTGCGCGAGGCCGGCGGCACAATTGAAATGATGGCCGATTTGGTTGCAACAAATGGCAAGATTGAATTCTAAATA
>CAJGDN010000066.1 GCA_904502245.1 uncultured Alphaproteobacteria bacterium
TATAGCAAATAAAAGGGGTTGTTCACAATGGCACCACACAAACCAACTTTAACGACCAAGCAGCAAATCGCACTAAAACGTGCGGAACTGGATGCATGCTTTGACAATTTTTCTTCGGTCAGACGCACAAACAACCTGAACTGGTTGCGTCGCCAAATCGCTTTTGAAGAACCACAAATGCTATGCCCAGTACCCAAGGAGAACCTGGACGAAACCAGCATGTCAAACATCGCCACCACATATGATTACATTATTGGAAACCTAGCATCGGAAATAAATATCGAAGACATTCGCATCATCCACGCCAAGTTATGTTCAAACACGAACATTGACGGCTATAAATTTCGCACAACGAACTGCAAACTGCTTATGAGCATCAATGGCGTGACATACAACGCCCCAGATTACAGCGAAATTGATTATAATCTGCGCCAAATTATTTATCGCATGAATCATTCTACGCACGACATTTTAACCCGCGCCTATGATGCACATTATGAAATAATAATGTTGCAACCATTTGATGATTTTAACAAACGTACCGCCCGCATGATTATGAATTGGCTGTTATTACAAAACGGATACCGTCCAATCGCATTTAACAAACGCAGCGACAAAACCGCATATATCCAGGCATTACAGGCCCGTGCAAGTGGCGACAAACGCGCATACACAGAATACATGTCCAAATGCCAACTACGCACCCAAGAACAAATATTAAAACACCTGCGGGATTCAAAAATATATTAATGCCATGACACAGAACATAAACAATCTTATCCACGGTCGCGAAAGTTATATCGTCTATTTTGGCGACACGCTGATTATGAAGCGCCCCCTGCCGACGCTAAGCGATTCTGCACGCGACGAATGGCTGGCAAAACAGCACCGCACAAAAGATGCCATTGACGCAATTCATGCCGTTGATAATCCACGTTATCACATACCACGCATGATTCATATCAAAGATGACGAATACCAATTATTGGAAGAATGTGCGCCTGGTCAACACCTGACCAAAGATTTATATAAAAAATTACCTCCTCGCCAACGGCATGAAATTATTGACGGCATCGCATCATTCTTGGTTGACATGAACGAATTAAAGCCAATTGGTGAAATTCAACGACACAAGATCGCATCAGAATTAAAATTCAATCGTTTGGACAATTTTATTGAAAACAAAATGCAACATTGGTTTCGTTCAGACGAAATAACATACATGGCAACAATTCGTGACAATATCGGAACGTTTGAATATGAGACGCGCGAAGCATGGTCGCATTGTGATTTAAATCCAGGCAATGTCCTATACGATCCCACGACCAGCACCCTGTCATTTATTGATTTTGCCGAAGCCAACTATCGCTTTATCTATCGCGACATATTTGCGCCACTGCAAATCGAACTGGGCATATGCCGACGTGTATATGAAACATATTGCAAAATGCACGACAGAGCAAAATACACAATGCCCAGCGTTAGCAACGATACCACGCGTCAGATTATGAAATATCGTGTTATTTGCGCACTGCTGAAACGCTTTATCAAGGCATCTGATGACCTGCGCATAAACCCCAGCAACGACAAAAGTGTAACAAACAACATGAACAAAATTGAATTTATGCGCGAACAAATGCAATCAATTATGAACATTGAACGCCAATTTTCGAAATAAATAAAAAAATGCGCCATGGGCGCATTTCTTATTCTTTTTCAACAACGACCATCGCAGCCGAATATTCGTCTTGGTCTGTGATTGATAAATGCACACGCACATCACCATCAACCAATTCTTTTAATGCAGCCTGGGCACCACCTGCAATCAATAATTCTGGGCGCCCCGCATCGTTATGAACCACAGACACATCAGAAAATGCAATATCATCGCCAAATCCGGTTCCGATTGCTTTCAAGAAAGCCTCGCGCGCGGCCCAGAAATTTGCCAAATGTTTTTCAGAATTTGCATTATCATTATCGGCATATTCCAATTCTTTTTTCGTAAAGATACGTGATTTTTTAAACGCAGACCAATCCAAGAAACGCCCACATTCAACCAAGTCAATTCCAATCCCAACTATCACGGACAAACTCCCTATTTGAATTGTTGTATGCGCCATACTAGTAATATTTATCCGATTCGTGCAAGCATAAAA
>CAJGDN010000067.1 GCA_904502245.1 uncultured Alphaproteobacteria bacterium
GACAACCCATACGACTTCTTTCTGGGCATCAGACGATACACAATAGAGATAGAACGAATAAACACACTGTTCCCAGAATATGCAAAAATAAACACATCAGACAGATTCCTGCGCCCCACACGTATAGAAAAATTTACATTCTTCCGGCGCAAGAAACACCATGCTGAACTGCTGATGGAATTGGAAAACTTTCTGGGAAATATTGTCCGTGGATACGAAATCAGCAAACAAAAACTTGCCCTATGGGAAACAGTCAAATCCAGCAAACCTAAAAAATAATTTCCATTGCACAGTATGTAAAAAATGTGTAAAATGTATGCGAAAAGCAAATATCGAATCCCTACAGATTTTTCTGAAAAGATACCCCAAAATTCCTGTGTAAAAAATATGTAAAACTGAAACTATATACGGACCAGCTTAAACCAGCCTGTATGCAGTGATATGCACAAATGTTAAACGGCCATTTTCGCCCGAAATTCAGGCTGTATTATGCGGAAAACTGGGATTTTTTGTTGTGTAGCATATATGGAGTCAGAGTCCGGAGTTCTACCATTAAACTATGCCCCAATGCGTCGCGCATTATATAACGATAAAAAATAAAAAGCAACCAAAATATTTTTATGAAATCACCCCTATTGCCCTGCACCACGCAAACATCAATAATTATGGCAAAGGGGGACACACCATGAAAAAATCACTATTCTTTATTACACTTGCCACGTGCATTGCGCTGACCCAATCCGCAAACGCATGCACCGGCATCACATTAAAATCCAAAGACGGCGCAACAATCGTTGCACGAACGATGGATTGGTCTGGTTCTGAAAACAACAGCATGTACGTAGTCGTTCCGCGCGGCCACAATGCACAATCATTATTACCCGACGGAACTATGGACGGTCTGTCTTATACCACACTTTACGGCTATACCGGCATATCAGTACAACAACCCGAATTTGTAATTGACGGCACGAACGAAGCCGGCCTGTCCGCCGCCCTATTCTATTTCCCAAGATACGGTAAATACCAAGCCTATAACGAAGCCAACAAAGATATTTCTCTGGCCGATTTCCAGGTTGTATCATGGATTCTGTCGCGCTTTTCAAGCATAGACCAAGTCAAGGCCGCAATTAACGACGTACGCATCATAAATGTCGACCCAACGGCTGGCACCGTTCATTGGCGCATAACCGAACCATCTGGTCGCCAGGTTGTCCTGGAAATAGTGGACGGCCGTCCAAACTTTTATGAAAACGAAGTTGGCGTCCTGACCAACGCACCTGGTTTCCCATGGCAAATGACCAACCTGAATAACTATGTAAATCTGCACCCCGGCGGTGCTGGCCCAACCAAATTCGGACCCATCGAACTGCGGTCTTTTGGGTCTGGTTCGGGATTTCTGGGTCTGCCTGGCGACTTTACCCCGCCATCACGATTTGTACGCGCAGCATTTCTAAAAACCTACTCTTTACAGCAGGATAACGCATACAACACCACACAACAGGCGTTTCACATCCTGAATAATTTTGACGTACCATTGGGCGCAGAATTCGCAGTTGGCGCCACAACACCAGACATGCCGTCTGCCACCCAATGGACGATTGCAACAGACCTGCAAAACATGGTGATTTACTATCATACCATGTACAATCGAACGATTCGCAGCATTGACATGAAAAGTATCGATTTCACCACCGTCCCGTTCCAGTATCACGCATTGGACGATGCTAAACGACAAACAATCGTTCCGGTCAAAATTGACTAAAAAACAATCACCCCACCCGGGGTGATTAAATTATTGCAATTTCTAAAAAAACACTTATAATATACACGATTTTGCGGGTGGGCGCATTATCAATCCGATTAACCCCACAAGACCTTCATTTTGCGCGATGCGCAAAATGTAGTGTTCAGAGTTCAGAGTTCAGAGTTCAGATAATGTCGCGCGGAACGCGCACGATAACTGCACACTGCACACTGCACGCTGCACACTCAAAAAATGCGTTGCATTTTTTGAATGGCAAACTTTGATGAATATTTTCTTATGAAAGATTTATCCAAAGATTTATTTAATCCATTATCTGGCGAAGATTTTGTCCAGATGTTTGACGCGAACTATGGCACCCAGGAAACATTGCAGGGCTATGCAACCAA